>NZ_CDWWXA010000034.1:0-6578 GCF_977971845.1 Frankia sp. CeCAU1
GACTCTGCGAAGACAGCCACGCCCTCTACCGCACCGCCCCCGACACGATCAAACAGCAGCTCAACCAAGCCGTCTTCCACCGCTTCTGGATCCTCGGCCACACCCTCGGCGGCGCCGACCTCCACAGCCCCCTCGCGCAACTCCTCGCCACCGACCTCGACACTCGCCTCGCCCACGAAACCCACACCCTCCTTCGTGACGCCCAGAACCCCACAGACACGCCAGAACCCGACCAGGCAGACGATGACAGCGACACCCCACCCGAAACCCCCCACACGCCCACAGGACACATCCCCAGCCAGCGACCCCACGGACCACTACCCGCCGAAAAAGATCAACCCCAGTCGATCAACGTCGACCGGGGTTCGAACATGGCAACTCTGGTGGAGGTGAGGGGACTCGAACCCCTGGCCTCCTCCGTGCGAGGGAGGCGCTCTACCAGGCTGAGCTACACCCCCTGGAAGCATCTGAAGCTTACAGGACCGCGTAGCCCATGTGACGACCACCCGGTTCGGATGGATCGCCACCTCCGGTCGGCCGTCAGCTGATGCTGATGCTGATGCCCTCCTTGCCCCGAGCCCTCGATCGGGCGGCTGGCACGGCGACCTCCCGGGTGAGATCTGGCTGGATGCGGTCCGACAGGGCGAGGCCGGACCGCGCCCCGTCGGACCTCGCGACGGTGGCCATCAACCGGTCGAACAGGGGGGCCGCGGCGGCTGCCCGGAGCAGCCCCGCCTCATGGCCGCACCATCCCCACAGCCGAGCGCCGTCGATGACGAGCTCCTGGTCCGGCTCGGTGCTTCGGGGGAAGGCCAGCCGGGCGTCGGTCGGAACATCCGGCGTGCCGAGCTGGTGGTGCGTCCACAGCTGCAGGGACTCCTCCGGGCACCACGCCTTGTCGCGGACGGCTATCTGCCATACCGCCCGTCCGGGCCGGTACAGGGAGAGCCGGATCGCCCTTCCCCGGCAACGGAACAGCAGACCGACCCCGTCGGGACGAACACCTCGTACCTCGACGGGCACCGGGGAGCTCCCCGGGCAGACGAGGTATCCCTCGCTCCGCAACCGGGCCATCCACGACTCGAAGGTCACAGCGAACGCTGCCTTCCTGATAGTTCTCGATAGCTACACAGTGATTACGTGATGATTACGCAGTAGTTGCGCGGGTCTGGGAAGCCCCATCGGGGGATCGGCCGGTCGGGACCGGACCAGCCGCCGGGACCGGACCAGCCCGGCTGGCCCTGGCGACGCGGCCACAGGTGACCGGGGCGGGCAGCGGGCCGGCGTGCGACGGGAGAAGACGGAGACGGCGCGACCTGGCTCATCCGGCGGAGCGCACAGCTCAGCCGGTTATCCGGGGAGCGCACACGGAGCACTCCGGTGAACGAACCGGCCGGGGCAGGACGGGAGTCCGGGAATACGGATGATCGATAGCTGCTCCCATCGGAAGCAAAAAGATCATCCGTTCAGGTCTGGCGCCGAGCTCCGAGGCCCCTCGCGCCCAGAGCGGTCCCAGAATTACAGGACCGATGTGCTCGTCGCGCGTGCGGCGAGCCTCAGTGGACGCGAGGGCTGGGACAACACCGACAGCGCCCTGGACAACAGACCTCTCGCCACGCCCAGTGAGGGGCGGAGCCGGGCTGCCAACGGAGCGTCACGTCTTTATTATGCACGGCAGCCCGGCCGGGCGTCGGAGCGCAAGTGGCCGCCGGAGATCGGTTCAGGCCCATGCGGACACGGTGATTCCGGCTGTCCGGAGCGCCTCGACGATCTTCACGCCGCACGCCGCACGCCGCACGCCGCACGCCGCACGCCGCACGCCGTGTATCGCTCGGATCGGGGCAGGTGCCCCGAGACGGTGTGGGTCGGTATCCCGGCGACTACCGGGGAACGACAACCACAGGACGATGTCCGGTCCGGACGGCGAGCACGAGGAGTCCGCCCGGCCGGCACGAGGAGGTTGTCGTGATCTTCGATAATCGGGAGGAGGCCGGCCGGCAGCTCGGGCAGCGGCTGGCGCATCTACGCGGCCGTGATGTCGTTGTCGCCGGGCTGCCCCGCGGGGGCATTCCCGTCGCGTTCGAGGTGGCGCGGGCGCTGGAGGCCCCGCTGGACGTCATCCTCGTCCGCAAGCTCGGTGTCCCCTTCCAGCCTGAGCTCGCGATGGGGGCCATCGCCGAGGGTGGGGTGCGGGTCGTCAACGAGGAGGCCCGGCGGCTGGCCAACGTGGGGCCGGAGGAGTTCGCCGCGGTTCAGGCGCGCGAGTTGGTGGAGCTTGATCGTCGGGCCCGGCGGTTCCGGAACGGCCGGCCAAGGATCCCGCTCGCCGGGCGGACGGTGGTCGTGGTGGACGACGGGATCGCGACCGGATCGACGGCCTCTGCCGCGTGCCAGGTCGTGCGGGCCCAGGGAGCCACCCACGTGGTGCTGGCGACCCCCGTTGCCCCCCGTGACCGGATCGGCTGGCTGCGCCGGCAGGCAGACGAGGTGGTCTGCGTCCAGACGCCCGACGCCTTCTTCGGTATCGGCGAGTTCTACGCGGACTTCTCCCAGACACCGGACGAGGAGGTCGTCGACCTGCTGCGCCGGGCCGCGCTGACGATGCCGGTCGGCGGCGCGGTAGCCGACCCGTCCGGCGGCGACGTCGAGGTCGACATCCCCGTCGGTCGAGTGCGGCTCGCTGGTCGGCTCACCGTGCCCGACCAGTCCCGGGGAGTGGTCGTCTTCGCCCACGGCAGCGGCAGCAGTCGGCACAGCCCACGTAACCAGTTCGTGGCCCGCGACCTCAGTGCTGCAGCAGGGCTCGCGACCCTGCTGTTCGACCTGCTCACCCCGGACGAGGAGCGTGACCGGGCGAACGTGTTCGACATCAGGCTGCTTGCCCGGCGGCTGATCGATGTGACCGGTTGGCTGCGCGGCCAACCGGTCACGGCTGCCCTCCCCATTGGTTACTTCGGCGCCAGCACCGGCGCCGCCGCGGCGCTGCGGGCCGCAGCGGAAGGGGGGTTCCCCGTCGCGGCCGTCGTGTCGCGGGGCGGCCGACCGGACCTGGCCGCGGCGCAGCTGACCGCGGTACGTGCCCCGACGTTGCTCATCGTCGGTGCGCGGGACGATCTGGTCCTCGAGCTGAACCGGCAGGCCCAGGCCCGACTGCTGGGCTGCGAGAACCGGCTGGCGATCGTCCCGGGCGCCACGCACCTGTTCGCCGAGCCGGGTGCCCTGGAGCAGGCGGCCGCGCTCGCGCGTGACTGGTTCGTCGATCACCTGGCGTTGGCCGGCCATCCCGGTCGCGCCTGACCGGGTACTGACCCGCTCTCCGCGCGACGCCGGGCGATGCGTGCCCACCCGGGCGACACTCTGGTGGTCCACTGTCACACCACCCGGCAGCCGGATCGACTCGGCAAGATCTTCGAGGTGCGCTCGGCGGCTGGGGATCCGCCGTTTGCGGTCCGCTGGTCCGGCACGGGGCACGTCAGCTTCGTCTACCCGGGTCCGGATGCCGAGATCCGTCACCGCGACGAGGAGGCATGCGGCGGGGCCGGCTGAGCGGCCCGGATCAGGCCTGGTCGACGACCCGCCCCGCATCGAGGGCGAGGATGCGGTCGGCGAGAACCTCGGCGTCCGTGGGATCGTGCGTGACGATGAGCACCGGAGCCGCCAGCGTCGGTAGCACATTGTGCAGGAAGGACCTGACCTCGCGGCGGGTCGCGGTGTCGAGCGCGGCGAGCGGTTCGTCGAGCAGCAGCAGTCCGGGCCCTGGTGCCAGCGCCCGCGCGAGCGCCACCCGTTGCCCCTGGCCGCCGGACAGGGCATCCGGTCGCCGGTCGCCGAGATGGCCGATTCCGAACCGTTCCAGCCAGGTGTCCGCGGACGCCCGGGCGTGCCGCCGGCCCTGGCCGAGGCGGGCCCGCAGGCCGAAGGCGATGTTGTCGCGGGCCCGCAGGTGTGGGAACAGCAGGTAGTCCTGGAAGACCATGCCGACCGGCCGCTGTTCGGACGGGACGAAGCGGTGCTCGGCCGGGTCGTCGAGAACCTCGCCGGCGAGGGTGATCCGGCCCTCGTCGAGCGGGAGGAGGCCGGCCAGGGCCCGCAGCAGCGTGCTCTTGCCCGCCCCGCTGCGGCCGAGGACGGCGACCGTCTCCCCCCGCGCCACGCTGACCTCGACGTCGAGCACGAACTGGCCCCGTCGCACCGTCATCAGCGCGCTGAGCCCGCCTGACGCCGGATCCAGGCCGGGGGCGGAGGGCGCCGCCCGCGCCGAATCTCCGGTGACGGTGTTCACGGGGTGCCCTGTGTTCACGGGGTGCCCTGTGTTCACGGGGTGCCCTGTGTTCACGGGATGCTCCGCTCGAGCGCATCCGGGGCGCCGTCACGCGTTCCCCGGTTGCGTAAAATTCGCCGGGTGCCGGGGAACCACCGGCCCCGCAGTGCCACCAGAACCCCGACGCAGACCGCGAGCAGTACGAGTGACAGCGCGATGGCGGTGTCCGAGTCCGTCTCCAGCGCCAGGTAGACCGCGAGCGGCGTGGTCCGGGTGGTCCCGGGGAAGTTGCCGGCGAACGTGATCGTGGCCCCGAACTCGCCGAGGGCGCGGGCCCAGCACAGCGCCGCGCCGGCGGCCACCGCCGGCGCCGTCATCGGCATGGTGACTCGGCGAAACGTCATCCATGGCCCGGCGCCGAGGGTGGCGGCGGCGTCCTCGAACCGCCGATCGGCGCTGTTCAGCGCGCCCTCGACGGACACGACGAGGAACGGCATGGCCACGAAGGTCTGCGCGATCACCACGCCGACGCTGGTGAACGGGATGGTGATGCCGAACCAGCCATCGAGGTACTGGCCGACGATGCCGCGCCGACCCAGTACCAGAAGTAGGGCCACGCCGCCGACCACTGGCGGCAGCACGAGCGGGAGGGTGACCAGGGCGCGCAGCAGAGACCGGCCGGGAAAACGCGTGCGGGCCAGCAGCCAGGCTAGGGGGACACCGAACAGCAGCGACAGTGCGGTCGTGGCGGTGGCCGTCTCCACCGACAGGAGGAGGGCCTGCCGGACCGCGATCTCGGTGAGCAGATCGGGCAGGGCGGACCAGGGAGCGCGGACGAGCAGGCCGACGAGCGGCAGGAGCAGGAACAGGCCAGCGATCCCGGCCGGCACCAGCAGCGCCCAGGACATCCGGCGGCGCGTTTCCCGGCGAACCGTGCGGCGTGGATGTCCGCCGGTCCGCGGGTCACCCGGCCGGGGTGCCCGATCGCGCGGGCCGAACCGGCCGTGCGGGCCGACAGCCCGTTGCTCCGGCTGACCCCCTCGAAGGAGCGAACCGCCGCGGGTCGACACGGCGGGCAGGCCCTTCTCGCTGATCGGGGTCAACGATGCTCGGGAAGCTCGATGACGACGTTGGTCGACTTCACCGCGCCGACCGCGAGGACGCCAGCTTCCAGCCCGAGTTCGTCGGCGGCCTCCCGGCTCATGAGCGAGACCAGGCGATGCGGGCCGGCCTGGATCTCGACCTGGGCCATCACCGTGTCGCGCACCACGCGGGTGATAATCCCGGGGAAGCGGTTACGCGCGGATTCGGCGACGACCGGCATCTGGGCGGCGGTCTGTTCGGTCGCCAGATCCTTGGCGAATCCGGCCAGGGTGCCGCCTTCGATCGCCCGGCGGCCGGCGTCGTCCAGGACGGTTGGCAGTCGGCCGCTGTCCGCCCACCGGCGGATGGTGTCGTCGCTGACACCGAGCAGCGCGGCGGCCTCGCTGATCCGGAATCTCGGCATGGGGTGATCGTACCCGCATCTTCGGGAGAACTGCGACGCATGATCCGAAATTACGGATAAATTACAGAGAAATACCCGCTCCTGCGGGTCGGGCGGCGAGGTGGTCGGATTGACGGGACCGTGTCCTCGACCGACCCGATGCCGGCCGGATGACCGGTTGGCGCATCACGATCCGGTCCGGCGGGGCACGATGCGGAGGTTGCCCTTCTCGGCCCGACTCGTCCCCTGCCCGACTCGCCACTCCTGGAGCACCCGTGACACCGCTCGCTTCCAAACCGACCGCCACCGCCACCACGTCCTACGGTGACCCGGTCGCCGGCCCCGTGCGGATCAACGCGCGCGCGCTGCTCGTGGCGGGTGATCGGGTGCTGCTCGCCAACGAGCGTGGCCAGAAGTCGTTCCACTTGCCGGGAGGCCGGGTTGAGCCGGGGGAGACCGTGCAGGCGGCGCTGCGCCGGCTGCTGAACGAGCAGGCCGGTATCGAACTGGACTACCTGACGTTCGTGGGCGGCATCGAGAGCATCTCGATCGAACGCGGTGAGCGGACGGGGGTGCTCGACGTCCTCTTCGCCGCTGACCGGTCGTGGGGCGCCGACTTCGGGAGCAGGTTGAATGATCTCGACATCGTCTCGGTGTCCCTTGGGAGCCTGCTCGACCTGGAACTAAGGCCCGCCGACCTGCGCCGACTGGTCCCCGCCTGGCTCACTAACACCCGTCCGGCCTGGTACGGGTCGGCCAGCCGCTGACCGTAGGCGCGCATCCTCGCCTTCGCACGGTTGACCTCATCTCGACTTCAGGTTCTAGCGTTCT
>NZ_CDWWXA010000034.1:6928-39741 GCF_977971845.1 Frankia sp. CeCAU1
GGGTCGCTGCGGGTCGGAATGCGGTCGAATGCAGGAGCCAGGCGACCCCGCCACAGCCCCGTGACAGGCCCGATCCGGTGACGAACCGCCCTGGCCCCGGATCCCCTTGGGTACATTCGCCCGGTGTTCTCTCGACGCCGACCCTGGCCGTCGCGGTCCGCATCGGGCGCTGCATCGCGCGATGGTCACCGCTGTTTCCGTCGTCACCGCCGGACGGGGTGACAACGTCATGATCGTCATCGGGGTGACGGGTCACCGCGGGCTCTCCGGCGGGCAAGCCGAATACACGGCCGGCGAGATGCGCCGGGTGCTGGCGCCTCTCGCCGCGGCCGGGTTGACCGGGATCAGCTGCCTGGCCGAAGGAGCGGACACCATCTTCGCCGACGTGGTCCTCGAACTTGGGGGCCGGCTCATCGTCATGATACCCGCGGCCGGTTACCGGGACTTTCAACCCGCTGCGCATCGGCGCGACTACGACCGGCTGCTCGGCCGCGCCACCGAGATACGCAGCCAGGACCGGGCGAAGCCCGATCTGCCCAGCCTGATGTCGGCGAGCCGCCTTCTGGTCGACGCATCCGACCGGGTTCTCGCGGTGTGGGACGGTCTGCCGGCGCGTGGCTTCGGGGGGACGGCGGACGTCGTCTCCTATGCGCGCTGGCGACGCAAACCCCTCCAGATCATCTGGCCCGACGGTGCCGTACGGGCGGGGGCGACCTCCGTCGCCGGCTCGGGCGAACGACAGCGGTAACCGTCGGAGGTCGCCGCGGGGTCTGGGCTACCGCGGGGCCAACGTCACGACGTCCACCTGCACCGGGGCGAGACTCCTCCTGGCCGGAGCCGTCGTGGCCGGTGGCCGGGTCGTTGCCGGCCGGGTCGGGGGCTTGGTCGCCGTGGAGGTCACGGAAGCTGCGCTGGCGGTCGTTGCCGCGCGGGTGGTCCGGCCACCGGTGGTCGGGGTCCTGGCCTCGATCGGCCCGGCGGCCACTCCTGCCGCCGCTGCGGACGGCCTGGTCGGCACCGGCGGCGCGGCGGCGAGAACGGGCGGTGCCTGGTGCGCAGGCGGGGAGGCCGCCGACGCCGGGCCGCCGGAGGAGCGCCCGGGCGGCGCGGACCTGCCACCCGCCGCGAGGCGCAGGGTGTTCAGAGCGAAGTCCTCCGCCGCCAGGTCGTTCTGCTGTTCCTCTTCGGTCGGGCCGAGGACGGATCCGCCGCCGGGGGCGCTGGGCCCACCTGAGCCGGGTTCGTCCACGGCGGGCTCCTCCGTGGCGGGGCTGCCTGACGCGGCGGGCCGGGGGGCGGCTGGTGTCCGCACGGCCGGGCGGCCCTCGCGGGATCCGGACCGGCCGCTGCTCGGAGTGTCCACGGTGCCGCCGTCGTCCGGCTGTGACTCGTGCAACGGAGCACGCGCACCCGTGGTCACGTCGTCGGGCGAGGAGCTGAGCCCCGCAGCGGTGGCTGCGGCGGCCACCGCGGCCACCGCGGCCACCGCGAATGCGGCGACCGGGCGCATCCGGGACCGGCGAGCACGAACGAGCGGGTCCGCCGGCAGGCGTTCCACCCGTGGCTCGGCCGCCCGCCTCGCTGATGTGGATCTCACCGGTGCCGCTCGCCCGGAGTCCGCTCGCCCGGAATCCGGACGGGGGGAAGCCTCCCGGCGGTCCGGGGGCGGGCGCTCCGGCGGTGGCAGTGTCGGGGTCGGGGTCGGCGTCGGTGGCAGTGTCGGGAGCGGTGGCAGCGCCCGGGCGGCCATCGGGTCAGGGACACTCCCGGTGGGGCTCGGTGCCCGCCGACCGGTGCTGTGCCGCCCGCCCGTGGCCGTCCTGAGGGGAGCCTTTCCGGGGGGAGCCATCCGGGTCGGTGGTCGAGGATCGGTAGGCCCAGGCCGCGGATCCGCGCCTGTCGTCGCGGCGCCCGCCCGCCCGCCGTGAGCCGTGGCGACCTGTCGGCCACGGCCCCACGCCGCTCGGGTCGACCGCGGCTTCGATCCGGCGAGCAGCGCCAGCAGTTCGGTGGTATCGGGCAGAGAGGCCCCATCGGCCTGTCGCACACGGGCGAGCGCTCGCCGCACCCCCTCGCCGATGGGAGCCGTGTGCTCCGACCGGTCGGCGCGGCGTCGTCCGGCCCGGGCCGCGGGTTCGGCAGACCCGCTGGGCTTTCCCGTCGCGGCCAGATCGACGATCCCGGCCCACGCGACGATGTCGGCGGCGGGGCCCTCCCAGCCACCCGCCGCGGGACCGTAGCCATAGCCGGGCACATAGCCGGGGCTGCTGGGGGGAGGCCACAGGTGGCCGGAGCGCCCGGCGACGATGTGCGGCGTCCCGGGCGGCGCCGTCCCGCCGGCCGAGCCTGCCGCGGGGGACAGCAGCAGTGGCCGCAGGGCCGCCGCGACACCCAGGTCGACCAGCCGCGGCCCGGTAACGGAGAGCACGACATCCGTTGCCGTCAGGTCGCCGAGTGCGCCGACCGTGCGGTGCGCCGCATCGATGGTCTCCAACAGGGTCCGGGCAAGGCGGTCGATCTCGTCCGAGGACAGCGGTCCGCGTTCGGTGAGCTCGCGGGCCAGGGTCGGGCCCCCGACGAACTCCGTGACCATGTAGGGCCGCTCGGCGGCGGGCGCGGCGTCGAGCACGCCGCAGGTGTGTGCCCCGGCCAGCACGCGAGCGCGGTCGATCGCCGCCGCGAACCGGGCCCGCATGTCCGCGCGCAGGGCGTCGCCCGGGTGCAGCGCGCGGACCGCGACCTGCGCGCCTCCGACCGCACGGCTCAGATAGACGATGCCGGTGATGCCGGCGTCCAGCCGACCGAGCAGCTGGTAGGGCCCGAGTGAGGTGGGCTCGCCAACGGCGAGCGGCGCGACGTGACGAGGTAGCCGAGCGGTCATGGTGATAATGCCCCGAATGCGGCTCGTGGACGGTCAGCGGCGTTTATTCTCTCCGACGGTAGCTACTCCAGTCGTGTCCGTGAAGACCGCTACGCCTCCTTCTTTGCCCTTCTTCGCATCCGCAGCGAATTCGGCATCCGCCGTGACGTCGGCGGGCACCGGACACGAGCGCAGTGATCATCGTCGGCGGAACATCGCCCGGCTGTTCCCCGGTCGGCTACTTCCCGGCCGACCGATCATTGGTCGGTTGGCGGCTCCGGCGCGTACGCGACGGCGATCCCGTCGAGAAGCCATTTCAGCGCCTGCTCGAAGCGCGGCGCCGTGTAGCCGCAGCCGAGGGCGGCGATGGCGCGCAGCCGTGGGTACTCCTTCTCGGCGGTCTGTGCGTCCTCGGCGCTCTGCGCGCGGTTGAGGACCTGGGCGTCAAGGACATGGACGGAGAAAACCGGTTGCGCCGTCGGGACACCGGGGCGATTCTGGGCGTCGGCCGCCGGAGGCCGTCGGCGGTCGAAATCCTCTCGGTCGCCGAGTTCGCGCAGCGTGCAGCCGACCACCAGATCATTAAGCGAGTGGATGATGCGCAGCTGGTCCTGCGGATCATCGGTGATCTTCGAGGCGATGGTCAGGCACTGCTCGATGTGCCGCAGCTTGTTGGGACCGAAACCCCGGCGGATGCCGATCCGAAGGGCCCAGGGATGTTCCTGGAAGGACCGCCTCGCGCGCCGGGCGATCTGGGTGAGGCCGTCCCGCCAGTCCTCGGGAACCTCGTCCAGCAGATGCCCGGCCAGGAACGCGTCCCACATCAGGCCGGTCAGTTCGTCCTTGTCCCGGACGTGGTGGTAGAGCGTCATCGTCCCGACGCCCAGGTGTGCGGCGATCCGCCGCATCGACACCGCCGCGAGCCCCTCCGCGTCGGCGATCTCCATTGCGGCCAGGGCCAGCCGTTCACCGCTCAGGGGCGTCCGGCATCCCGGTGGGGTGGACACCCGTGCCATCGGCTTCCCCGGGGGCCGCCCCGGGGCCGCACTCGGCGGCGCCGCCATCGCCACTCACCTCCTGGCAGGACGCCTCCTGGCAGGAGGCACGGGCTGCCATTTTGGCGTTGGTACATCGTACGGCGTAGGGTTGGCCCAGCCTTCGTACGGTGTACGAAAGCTGGAGCTGTACGAAAGCTGGAGCTGTACGAAAGCTGGAGCTTGGAGGTATTCGGGTGAGGGCAGATTCGGACGAGGGTGGTTCGGGTGAGGGTGGTTCGGGTGAGGGCGGTGCCGTGGTCGGCAGGACCGCCGGTACCGGGGCGGGCGCCTCGCCGGAAGGTGGCGCACCGCCGGGCCTGCGGATTCCGGGCTGGGCCGTGCTGGCCGTCTGCTGCCTGGCCCAGTTCATGGTCGTTCTGGACATTTCGATCGTGAACGTCGCGCTGCCGTCGATGCAGACCGATCTCGGGATGACGGCGAGCGGCCTGCAGTGGGTGGTCAACGCCTATACGATCGCGTTCGCGGGTCTGCTGCTCTTCGGCGGCCGGGCGGCGGATCTGTTCGGTCGCCGCCGGGTGTTTGTGGCCGGGCTGGCGCTGTTCACCCTGGCGAGCCTCGGCGGTGGTTTTGCGCGGACCGAGGCGCAGCTCATCGTCGCCCGGGCCGTGCAGGGGTTGGGTGGGGCCGTGCTCGCCCCGGCGACGCTGACCCTGTTGATGACCTCCTTCGCCGAGGGGCGGGAGCGGACCCGGGCGTTGGGCGCGTGGGGCGCCACCGCGGCCAGCGGCGGGGCGCTTGGCGCGATCGTCGGCGGTGCGCTGACCGAGGTCGCGAACTGGCGGTGGGTGCTGTTCGTCAACGTGCCGATCGGCGTGGCGCTCCTCGTGGCCGCCCGGCTCGTGCTCGTCGAGTCGCGGGGCCAGCTGAGCCGGCTGCGTGATCTCGACATTCCCGGCACGGTGACCGTCACCGGGGGTCTGGTGCTGTCGGTCTACGTCATCGTCCGCACCGAGAGTTCCTCCTGGACGTCCCCGGTCACACTCGGGATGCTGGCTGGGGCGGTAGTGCTTCTTGCCGCGTTCGTGGCCGTCGAGGCCACGACCCCCGCCCCGCTGGTGCCGCTGAGCGTCTTCCGCTACCCCGGGCTCGCCGCGGCGAACTCGGTCGCCGCCTTCCTCGGCGCCGCTATGTTCACGATCTTCTTTTTCCTTACCCTCTTCCTCCAGCAGGTTCAGGGTTACAGCCCGCTGCGCGCCGGGGCGGCCATGCTCCCGATGCCGCTCATGATCATCGTTGCCTCGCGGATTGTCACCCGGATGATCGGGCGGCTCGGTCCGCGGCCGATCATCGTGTTCGGTCTCGCGAGCGGAACGGCGGGTCTGCTCTGGATGTCGACGATCACCCGGCACGGCTCGTACTGGGTGCACGTGTTCGGCCCGGTCCTGATCGTCGGGCTGGGGGTGGGGTCTATCATGGTCGCGATGGTCGCTGCGGCCACGGCGGGCGTGCCGATGCGCCTGGCGGGCCTCGCGTCGGGTCTGATCAACACCAGCCGTCAGATCGGCGCGGCGATCGGCCTCGCCGCGGTGTCGACGATCGCGACCAGGCATACCGACGGCCGCCTCAGGCACGGGGCCGCGCGGCTCGACGCGCTGGCCTCCGGCTACTCCCTCGGGCTGTTCATCGGCGGCTGCGTCCTCGCGGTCGGGATCCTGGCCGCGCTGCTGCTGCCCCGTGTCCGGCGGCCCGAGCCGGAGCCGCCCCTCGGCGCGACGGAGAAGACCGCGTCCGGGGCCTCGGATGACGAGGACCAGGCACTCGCGGAGATCTGATCCATCAGCCGTGCGGACATCAGATCGCGGATCCGCGCAGCAGCCCGACGAGCTCACTGCCCGCGCGTAGCTCCCCGTCCGGGCCGAAGACCTCGACGCGACTGATCGCCCGGCCGTGGCCCGCGTGCAGGGTACGCACCCGGAACAGATGCCAGTCCCGGACGTCCAGGTCGTCGTAGAAGGTCACATTTTGCGATAGGACAGCGACTGCCAGGCGCTTGGTGGGGGTCAGGCCGGTGACGGCCAGCAGGTCGGACAGCGGCAGCAACTCGCAGCTGTGTGCGATGAACGCCCTCCACAGGGACCGGTCCTCCGGCGCCTCGGGGATGCGCTGCCATTGGTCCAGCTGATGGGTGTCCGCTCGGGGAAGCACCCGAACTTCCCAGGGCATCATCGGACGGTCAAGGGGGCTGGCGTGCTGCGGGCCGAGGAAGTCGGACTCGGTGGAGCGCAGGCGCAGGAAGTCCGGCTCCGGGGAACGGAGCATCACGTCCGCCCGGCAGATCTGCAACGAGTCCTGCCGGAAGGTCAGGGCGAGGGAGTCGATCGACCGCCCGTGGGCCAGCCGCTCGACGTCGATCCAGACCGGTTGGCGGCAGTCGCCGGGGCGCATGAACACCGTCTGCAGGCTGTGCGTGATCTTGTTGGGGGTCATGCGCTCGGCGAGAACGATCTGCTGGCCGAGCAGCTGCGCCCCGAGGACGCCGCCGTGTGTGCTGGGCAGGCATCGGGCCGGCACCGGCGGAACATCCCCGCCGAGGTCGAGAACTGCCAGTAGTTCACTCAAAGTGCACTGGCCGGGCGCCGGCACCGCATCGACCTGATCCTGCGTGCTGGCCTGTTGCTTGGGGGCCTCGCCAGCTCGTGCATCCGTTGTCTCCACGGATTGTTTACCCACAGCGCACCCTTCCCGTGGACGCTCGCCAGGTGCGAATGCCCCGGACGCCCGCGCTGGACGTCCGCGCTGGACGTCCAGGTCGGGGGACCGCGACCGGTCGCTGCACTCTCTGGCGAACTGTCACACGTGGATCATGACTCCGCCCGGCGTGGAGCCTCGCGGCAAATATCGACCTGTTCGCCGCTGACCGCTGGCCGCAGTGGCGCACGCCACGTTCCATCGAGCCCATATGACCGATAAAAGGTGCTCCTTATCGGTCTGCTCGCCGATTTCGGACTGTTCCCGATCTCAGACTGCTCTGGAATCTGCTTCGAATCCCCCGTAGGGACGGGTGATGATCTCCATGCCGTGACCGGCCGGGTCCAGGAAGTACAACCCGCGTCCGCCGTCATTATGATTGATCTCGCCCGGGTGCCTGCGGTGCGGATCCGCATAGTAGGTGATCCCGGCCCGTTGGATCCGCTCGAACGCCGCGTCGAACTCCTCCTCGGAGATCAGGAACGCGTAGTGCTGCACAGTGATCGACCCAACCGGGGCGGTGGCGAAGTCCAAGGTGACACCGTTTGCGGTGACGACTGGGATGAACGGCCCCCACGCGGCGCCGACCTCGAGATCCAGGATATCCGCCAGAAACTCGGCCGATTCCCGGTTATTCCGGGCATGCACAATAGTATGATTCAGTTCGACTGGCATATGGAACTTCTCCGTAAGTCGCTTGGTCTGTAAGGCACTTTGTTCGTGAGTCGCTCTGTCGGCATCTCCATGGCCTCGTGGTCCTCGGTGGAGATACCGGGAATGCCCGGATCCGGAATGTCGTAGTCCGCGAAGACGACGGGGAGCCGGCCCATCAGCTGGTTATCCCACCCGGTCCTCGCCGTCTACCCGATCCTCGTGCTGCCGGCGGCGCTCGTGGGGCGGGTCACGCTCATCCGGATCAAGAACCCGTCCCCGGACGAGGGAATCGACGTGCAGCGTCACCGCGTCCCGGGTGACGTCGAGCGGAGCGACGACGAACCGACCGATCGGCAGGTAGGCGCCGTCGGGTCGGGAGTCCCAGCTGTGCAGCCCCACCCACCAGCGGTCCCGCGCGTCGGTGAAGGCATGGGCCCCGTTCGGTCCGAAGCCGACCTTTCCCCCGGTCAGCATCGGTTCGCCCGCCGGCAGGCAGGGCCCGAGCGGCCCTTTGCACGACGCGGTCGCCACCACCTGCCGTCCACCGAGCGGCGACGCGGCCGAATAGAGCAGATGGTGACGCCCGCGGGCTGAGATCATCGATGGTGCCGAGATCCGCCCCTGCTGCCAGGACAGGCTCGGGCGGAGCATGATGGCGGGTTCGCCGGTGAGCACGAGTCCGTCGGACCGCAGCCGCGCCGCCCACAGGGTGGGCGGCGCGCCGTGGTTCCGGTCCGAGCCGCCGCCCGCCCCGGGGCTCGCCCAGGCCAGGTAGGCGCGTCCGGCTTCGTCGACGAAGGGACTCGGATCCGAGCTGCCGCCGTCCGCGGTCTGGCAGATGAAGGGCGCGAGGGAGGTGTCGACGAACGGACCGTCGGCGGAGTCGGCGGTCGCCGCGGAGATACAGCGGACGCCGAGGCCACGCACGGCCGTCGCGTAGTACATGACGAACCCGTGGCCGAAGGCGCCGACGGCAGCCGGGCCGAGGCCGCCCGCGGGATCGGCCCAGGGCGGCAGGGCGCGCAGCGCGGCCGGCTCGATCGTCCAGCTCCGGCGGTCCCGGCTGGAGAGCACGTCAACGGTGCCGGGGGAGTCCGGGTCCACACCGAAGGCATAGGTTGTCCGGTTGCGGGTGATCAGGGACGGGGCTGGGAACTCGATCCCGGGGACGAGGACGGCCCGGGAACCCGGGCTCGGGCCGGACCTGGCAAGGTACAACCCGCCTAGGACGATGATGATGACGACCACGGCGGGCTGGCGCCGGGCGAAGTCGATCAGACCCTGAGTGAGCCCGGCGCCCTTCTCTCCGGCCATCCCGCCACCATCCTCAGGGCAATTATCTGAGTAAGCATCTAATGGCAGAGTGTATTCGCGGTCAGCTCGACCTCACCGGACGCGGGTGGGCGCCGGTTCGGTCGGTGCCGGTTCCACCTGCGCCGGCTCGGCGGACAGCTTGTGCAGCAGAGTGGCACTGCGGGCGTTCACCCCGACCAGGTTCACCTGCGTGCCGCGTTCGCGGTACTTCGCGCGCACGTCGTCGAGGGCGGTGACCGCCGCCGAGTCGAGAAGGTGGGCCTCCGAGAGGTCGATGACCACCCGTTCGGGGTCGCACGCGTAGTCGAAGGCGTTCACCAGATCACTGGTCGATGCGAAGAACAGCGTGCCCTGGACGACGTAGATCCTCTCCCGGCCCTCCGGGTCGAGCACGCTGGTCACCAGCGCCAGGTTCGCGGCCCGGCGGGTGAACAGCAACGCGGCCAGCATGACGCCCACCCCGACGCCGTAGGCGAGGTTGTGGGTGGGCACCACGACGGCGACGGTCGCCACCATGACCGCGGTCTCGCCGCGGGGCATCCGGCGCAGCGTCGAGGGCTGGATGCTGCGCCACTCGAAGGTCATGACCGACACCAGGATCATCACCGCGACCAGCGCCGACATCGGGATGACCCGTACGAGGTCGCGCAGCGGGACGACCAGCATGAGCAGGAAAGCGCCGGCGGCGAAGGTCGACAGCCGGCCCCGCCCGCCCGAGTTGACGTTCACCATCGTCTGGCCGATCATGGCGCAGCCGCCCATCCCGCCGAAGAACCCGTTGACGATGTTGGCGACACCCAGGCCCCAGGATTCGCGGTTCGGGTCATGCGTGGTGTCGGTCAACCGGTCCACGATCTGCGCGGTCAGCAGCGTCTCCACCAAGCCGACGGCGGTGAGCGCCACCACGTACGGGGCGATGATCCGCAGTGTCTCCCAGGTCAGCGGCACGTCAGGCACACCGGGGACGGGCAGTGAGCTCGGCAGCCGGCCCTCGTTGCCGACGGTAGGGACGGAGATGTCGAAACCGGCGGTGACGAGGGTGAGGACCGCCACCGCCACGAGCGGCGGCGGGACCGCTCTGGTCAGGCGGGGGAGAGCCAGCAGGATGGCGAGGCCCGCGGCGACGAGGGCGTAGACCTGCCACGACTTGCCGATCACGTGCGGCATCTGCGCGGTGAAGATGAGGATGGCCAGCGCGTTGACGAAGCCGATCATCGCGCTCCGCGGGACGAACCGCATCAACCGTGCCACCCGGAGCCGGCCGAGCACAAACATCAGCAGGCCCACCCCGATGGTCGTCGCCAGCAGGTAGTTCAGGCCGTGGTCGCGGACCAGGGGGGCTGCGACGAGGGCCATGGAGCCTGCCGCCGCCGAGATCATCGCCGGGCGTCCGCCGGTGAACGCGATGACCACCGAGATGGTGAACGACGCGAACAGACCGACCTTCGGATCGACCCCCGCCACCACGGAGAAGGAGATCGTCTCCGGGATCAGCGCGAGCGCGGTCACCAGGCCGGCGAGCAGTTCCACCCGGATGTGACGAACTCCCGGCCAGCGGCCGGTGCGGCGGCGGGAATACCAGGGGCCGCTGGGGGCCGTCCGGCGAACGGAGCCCCCGGCGTCGGCGGCCTCTCGGGCGGTTACATCAGGCATGACGGCGGCCTCCCCTGCCCTGCGACGAGGGGGCTGCCTTCCCCGAGTCCGGTTAGTCCCACTCGACTATACAAAGCCGGTTTCGTCGTGACAGTAGGCGGGTTCGCCGGTCAGGCCCGAGGCGCGCCGAGGCGTACCAGATCGCGCTGCATCTGGTCGATCTCCATCGACTGGGCGAGCACCATCGCCCTGGCCATCGCCCGTACCCGGTCCTCACCGGCGTGCATCGCCGCGTACTGGGCCATGGCCAGCCCCCCACGATGGTGGTGCACCATCAGGGTGAGGAAGAGGACGTCGAGGTCATGGCCCCGGATCGAGGCCAGCCGTTGCAGTTCGGCGGGGGTCGCCATACCCGGCATGCGCGCGGTGTCCCGCGGGTCGCTGGACGCGTCCTGCGCCGCACCCCCGGCCAGGCCCGGCAGGTCCATGCCGGGCCTGGCGGCGCCGTGACCGTCATGACCGTCATGACCGCCCGAGGCGCCGTTGACGGTGCGGGAGTCCCGCATCCACCGCATCGGTGTCCCGGAGGTGGACTGGGGCCGCCCCCATCCGGACAGCCATGAGGACATGATGCCGATCTCGCGTTGCTGGGTTAGCGCGATGTCCTGGGCCACGCTGCGGGTGTCCTGGTCACCGCCGTGACTGAACTCGATCATGGCCATCTGCACGGCCTGGGCGTGATGCTCGGACATGTCCCGGGCGAAGCCGACATCGACCGACCCCTCGTCCGGTGACCGGCTGGCGAGGTTGCCCAGCGCCGCGCCGGCCGCCAGCAGGCCGGCTACCACGGCGAGCACCATCGGCGTCCACCACAGCCGGCTTCGGGCCCAGCGGCGTCGCGGCCGCGCGTCACTCCCGCGCGCCGCATCGCCATCGCTGGCTGGCGGGTCGTTGCTGGCTGGCCGGTTGTCGTCCGTCGTCGTCATGAACCCCTCGGCTGGACGGGTGGGTTGCCCGGGCAGGTGGTCAAACGTGCAGGTGGGAGTTGAAGACGAACGTCCGCTTGCCCACCTGCACGCGGGTGCCGGGGATCAGGGGAGCCGGCTGGTGCGGGCTCAGCGGCGTCCACACGGTCGCCTCCGGCGGGGCGATGTAGGTGCCGTTCGCCGAACCCTGGTCGGTGATGACCGCGTCCCAACCGTTGAGGGTGATGACGGCATGCACCCGGGAGACGGCGCTCTCACCGTCCTCGACCGGCAGCGCCCGTGCCTTCCCGGCCCGGACCGCATCGTCGCGGTCCGGCTGGCGGCCGATCACCAGGTCCATGTCGACGTTCATGGTCTGGCCGTCGTCGAAGACGAGGACGCCGACGGGCGGCCGGGGACCCCAGACCGTGCGGGTGTTCTGCTGGGCGAGCGACAGGCCGCACTCGGAGCAGTACGGCGCCTGCGGGTGGTTGAAGTGGCCGTTGGCGCACAGCACACCCTCGACCTGAGGCTCGCCGCTGCTCGGCAGCATCGTCGGTGCCTCGTCGTCCTCGATGAGGTCGGAGACGGTGAAGCTCTGGCCCGGGAGCTGGGTCAGGGCGTCGTGCTCGTCGTCGGTGAGGTCGTCGCCCAGACCGTCGGAGAGGCCCTCGCGGTGGCCGACGGGCCCGGCGTGGCCGTGCCTGCCACCCAGATCGCTCCCGGCACGCGGGACCGAGTCACGCTGGGCCAGCTCGGTGGGCGGATCTTCGTCGAGCTCGTCGAGCTCGTCGAGGTCGGCCGCCTGCGTCGGTTCGGCGGCGGCGCGGCGCCGATGGGCCTCCTCCTCCTTGCTGAGCAGGGGGGCGAGCGCCGGCGGGGTGGTCGGCATCGGATCGGGGGCGCGGGTTCCCGGCGTGGGGATGGGCGCGGCGCCGGTCATCGGCTCCCGGACCGGATCGAATCCGGCGAGCAGCTGCTCGGCGGAGGCCTTCGGCGCGGGCAGCGACGGCGTGTCGCTGAGCAGCAGACTCACCCCGATCCCGGGCACGGCCCCGATGCGCAGGTCAAGCGGGAAACCGAGATCGCCGAGCCCGCCGGGGAAACCCGTCGGCCCGACCAGGCCGGTGGGGCCGACGTCGATCCGGCTGATCTCGGTGGGCAGTAGCCGGTCGACCCACGTGGCCGAGTCGACGCCGGAGAGCGTCACTCCGCAGCTGCCCGTCGCGACGACGTCCATCGCCCCGTGGACCAGCGCGGCGACCCGGTCATTGACCGTGGTCAGCAGGCTGAAGTCGGGCACCCGATCCGGATCGGCATCGGCCAGCAGCCCCGCGACCCGACGTACCAGCCGGCGACCCATGGTCGACGCGGTGGCGCCCACCTCGGCAGCGACCTCGGCGCACAGCGCCAGCAGCCTGGTGGTCGTCTCGGCCGTCTCCGCCGGGCCGGCACAGGCGACGATGAGTGCGCCGGGCAGCCGGACGACCACTCCCGTCCGATCTCCGCGCCCGGATTCCACGACCACCCGGAAACGGTCCAGTCCCGCCATGACCTCGCCCCTCGTATCCCGCACCCCGGAGGATCCCGACCTTGAAGGATCCCGCATTCCGAACATCGGTGCCGATCTTCAGGCTATCGGCTCCGGTGCGTGTCCTCGCCGCCTATCCTGCCGTGCCGCGCCGGCACCGGAAACCGCCCGTGCTCACCGCGCACCCGTGCTCACCGCGTACCTGTGGTCACCGCGCACCTGTCCTCGGGTCGGTCACCCCAGCGCGCGGTCGAGATGGATCGCGGCACTGATCAGGGCGAGGTGGGTGAACGCCTGCGGGAAGTTGCCGAGCGCCTCCCCGGAGGAACCGATCTCCTCGGCGTAGAGCCCCACGTGGTTGGCGTAGGTGAGCATCTTCTCGAAGACCATCCGGGCCTCGGCGACCCGACCGGCCCGGGTCAGTGCCTCCACGTACCAGAACGAGCACAGGTTGAAGGTGCCCTCGTCACCCGTGAGGCCGTCGCTGCCGTCCGCGGCGTACCGGCGCACCAGACTGTCGCTGACCAGGTCCCCGCTGAACCGTTCCAGGGTCGACAGGAACCGGGGGTCGGTGGGGCCGGAGAACTTCACCAGCGGCATGCACAGCAGGGATGCGTCCATCCGTGGTGAGCCGGGGAACTCCATGTAGGCGCCGCGGGCGGGGTTCCAGGCCTCGTTCTGGACGAACCGGTAGGCCCGCCCGGCGTAGTCCTTCCATTCGTTCGTCGGCCCGGGCAGGCCGCGCTGGCGCGAGATCCGGCAGGCCCGTTCGAAGGCGACCCAGGTCATCACGGCCGAGTAGGTGAAGCGCTGGCGCCCACCCCGGGTCTCCCAGATGCCCTCGTCCGGTTCGTCCCAGTGCCTGGCCAGCCAGTCGAGCTGGCGGCCCAGCGCCTCCCAGAGCTGGAAGGAGATCGGGACCTGCTTGTTGTACAGGTACACCGAGTCCATCAGCTCGCCGTAGATGTCGAGCTGGAGCTGCGTGGCGGCGGCGTTGCCGATGCGCACCGGCTTCGAGCCGCGATAGCCGGACAGCTGGTCGAGGACCAGCTCGTCCAGGTCGGCGTTGCCGTCCACGCTGTAGAGCACGTAGAGCCCGCAGTGCTTGGGTGCCTCGTGACATCGCTGTTCGAGCCAGTCCATGAACGCCGCGGTCTCGTCGGTGAATCCGAGCGCCATCAGCGCGTACACCGTGAAGGCCGCGTCGCGGATCCAGGTGTAGCGGTAGTCCCAGTTGCGCACGCCGCCAAGCTCCTCGGGTAGCGAGGTGGTCGGCGCGGCCACCAGCGCCCCGGTGGGCCGGTAGACGAGCAGCTTGAGGACGAGAGCGCTGCGTAGCACCATCTCCCGCCACCGGCCGTGATAGCGCCCGCGCCGGATCCAGGCCTGCCAGTAGTTCAGCGTCCGGGTGAACAACGTCTCCGCCTCGCCGATGATCAATGGGCGGATGGTCGAGTTCCACTCGAGCACGATGTCGGCACACTCGCCCATCGCCAGCTCGAACTCGGCGACCACCGCCGTGGCCTCGACGCGCAGCGGCAGGGCCGTGCGCAGCACAAGGGTGCCGGCGGTCGACTCGAACACCGCGCCCGAACCGGGCACCAGGGTGACGGTGTGCGGGGCCCGGCCGTAGTCGAACCGGGGGTCGCAGCGCAGCCGGAACGTGGCGGTTCCACGCACCGCTCGGGCCTGGCGGACCACGACGTGCGGTGTCTCGGTGACGTCGCTGTCCACCGGGACCATGAAGTCGATGACCTCACCGACCGCGCGGGGGGCGAGGAAACGGGTCATCAGGATGTTCGAGTCGGGGAGGTAGAGCTGTCTGGCCCGGGAGTCCGGACAGTGGATACGGAACGATCCGCCACGGTCGGCGTCCAGCAGACTCGCGAAAACCGACGGCGCGTCGAAGCGCTGCGGGCAGTACCAGTCGATCGTGCCGTCCGTGGCGACCAGGGCCACGGTACGCAGGTCGCCGATGACCGCGTGCTCTTCGATGGGCGGATAGTCGGTGTCGGGCATTCGTGGGCTCCGCGAAGCGTGACCGGCCGAGGTCGGCCGTGGGGGTTGCGGACAGGGGGGAGGATGGACCGTGCCGTCGCGGCCCGCTAGGAGCCGCCCGCGTCCTCCGACCGCCGCCGGTCGCCACGCGATTCGGTGGCAACCAGGCGAAGGTAACCCGTTGCGGAGTCCACGGGACCATGACCGGGCGTAAGCCACAGTGGCCGCGGCGAGCCGGTGAACGTGCGATGCCGGTGGTGGTTCGCGGCCACATCGGTGGCTACCAGGATCGTCGGCACCGGTTCACCGGTGCGGAACGGTGGTTCCCGGCGCGGGTGTGCGGGTGTTGCGGATGCGCCCTGGTGGGGTCTCGGCGCTCGGGCCCTCACGGCGGCCACCTACGATCACGCCATGGCCGCCCACCCGCCGATCGCCGAGGACGGTCGTGCCGCGTTGGTGATGTTCGCCCGGGGTGACCGGGTCTTCCCCGTCGACGACCTCGGTGGCGGGGTCTGGTCGCGGCGCGGCACGGTACTCGCCGTCCACCCGGCCGGCCGTCGCGAACCGGCCGGGAACGCCGACCCCGTGCGGGTCGAGTCGGCCCGCGGTGTGACCCCCATCACGGCCCGGGCGACTGTGCTGTGGGACGACGGCACCGCGGAGGTGATGGCGGAGGACCAGCTGTGCCTCGTCTACGACCAGGAGGCACCCGTCGGTATCCGGGTCGTCACGCTGCCGATGGTCGAGCCGGTGGACGTGGTGCAGCACGGTGGTCACGTCGTGCTGGTCCTGCGCGACGGTCTACTGACACCCGCCGACGTGGAGATCCTGCGCGGCAAGCTGCGCTCGGTGCGTGCGGCGCTGGCCTCCACGCGGCCGGATCCGTCGTCCGTCGCCGAGCTGCGCCGCCGGGATCTCGACCTGCTGCGGGCCCTGATCGCCCAGCTGACCGGGGGATAGCCCGACACCGGGGGGACAGCCCGGCTCGGTGCCGGATGGCTCAGGACGTCGAATAGGGGCCGGGGCGCACCCCGGGGCCGTAGGCGTTGCCGTTCATGCCGGCTCGCGGCTGCTCGGTCATCGCCTGGCTGACCTTCGACGCGATCGCCTCCGTGAGCCGGATCGCCTGGGTCAGCGACAGGTTCAGCACGATCTCGCTGTCATCGGTCATCGCGAAGCGTACCGACACATCCGCCATGGTGGTTCCTCCCAGTCTCGGCCCGCCCGACACCCGTCTCCGGTGGTTGGAGGTCGGAGGGAGACCCGTTTGGGCGCTCACTGCCGCACGGCCTCGGGGCATGGTGACCGCCCCACCCTCTCGGATCGACTTCTCGAGCTGTACGCGACCCCCCCGTTCAAGGGTCAGGGCGGTGCTGCTAGTGGCGTCCTTGTTCGACTCTTCGTGACCGTCCAACTTCGATAACCCCTGTCGCCGCGGCTGTCGCTGTTCCAGCTTGCCGATTCGTAATGGTTGCATCGCCTATGGTGGTGATGCCACGAATGGGGTGCGGAGTCGTGAGTCGGATCACGTTGAGGCGACGCCGTGGGGCCTCGTCGGGGGTCCACGGGTCGGCACTGTGGGCCTGGTGTGGTGTCCTTTCAGATCCAGCCCGGGAACCACATCCGGGCGCGCCACGAGGAGTAGGGGATCACCTCGGCGGCCAGGATCGGGTAGAAGTACGCGAAGAGCAGCACGACGATGATCGTGTAGACCCCGACCGGCAGCGCCCCGACCAGGCGGCGGGTCTCCGACGCCTCGCGGGGGCCGAGGACAAGCCCGGCCAGCGCCGTGATGGCGAGGACCAGGAACGGCAGCGACGGCAGCGCGTAGAAGAAGAACATCGTGCGGTTCGGGAACAGCAGCCACGGCACGAAGGCCGAGCCGAACCCGACCAGCACCAGGGCCGCCCGCCAGTCCCGCCGGGAGACCCACCAGGCGAGCATCGCGACCAGCGCCGCCGTGCCGACCCACCAGATCGCCGGGTTGCCCAGGGCGATGACCTCCCGGGAGCAGCCGGCCGGATCGTGGCAGCCCGAGGTCCCGTACGCCGGCGAGGAGTAGTAGTACGCGACCGGCCGCGCCATCACCAGCCAGCTCATCGGATGCGACGCGAAGGCGTGCCCCTCGTGGAGTCCCTCGTGGAACTTCAGCACCGCCATCTGGTACTTCCACCAGCCGTGCCACGCGGCGCCGAAACCGTTGCCGTAGTAGTGGCGGTAGTAGCCGCCGTCGGTGACGAACCAGCCGGTCCAGGTGGCGAGGAAGGTCACGATGGGGACGAGTACGAACGCGGCGAACCAGGCCGGGCTGTCCCGGCGCAGTGCTCCCAGCACGGGTCGGCGGGCTCCGGCGGTGCGCCGCGCTCCGATGTCCCACGCGAGGGCGAGCGCCGCGAAGCCGATGATCGTGTAGAGGGCGCTCCACTTCACCCCCATGGACAGTCCCAGGGCCGCCCCGCAGGCCAGCCGCCAGGGGCGGAACCCCAGCCGCGGCCCGTACGTGTCGAGGAGGCGGCCGGCCCGGGTGGGCGGAGCCGTCGTGGTCGGGCCGCCGTCCGGGCCGCCGTCCGGGCCGGCGTCCGTACCGCCGTCCGGGCCGGCGGCCTCGTCCCCCAGGGGTGCTGAGCCGGGGCTGGAACCAACCGGTTCCAGCCGGTCGGCGAGCCGGCGGCGGCCGTCGTCCCGGTCGAGCAGCAGACAGGCCAGCGCTACGACGACGCCGGTCATCAGGAAGATGTCGAGGATCCCGATGCGGCTCTGCACGAACTCCAGCCCGTCGAGGGCGAGGAGCAGACCGGCGAAGCAGCCCAGGAGCGTGGAGCGGAACATCCGTCGGGCGGCGCGGGCGAGGACCAGGACGGCGAGCGTCCCGAACAGCGCGGACGAGAACCGCCAGCCGAGCTCCGGACTGCCGTGCGGGACCCCGGCGCAGTCGGTATAGCCGAACAGGCCCTCGGAGGCGGCCATCAGCCATTTGCCGAACGGCGGATGGACGACGTAGGCCGGGCCGGAACAGGTCGTCGAGTTGATCTCATGCCCGGCCGTCAGCAGGCCCCAGGCGTCCTTGGTGTAGTAGACCTCGTCGAAGTAGATCCCGCGGGGCTCCGTGAGGTGCCAAAAACGCAGCAGCCCGGCGACGATCGCGACGGACAGGGTCGCCAGCCACCCCATGAGCGGCGACCGCGGCATCGGTGGACACAGCCGCTCACGCACCGAGAGCGCCCGACCGCCGGCCGGGCCGGCGGAACCCGGGCCGGTCACCCGCGCCGCGTCCCCGCGACCGGTCGCCGTCCAGGGCAGGTGAGCCGTCGTCGCCGTCACACCGATCAGGGTAGGTCCTGGCTCCTGACAGACTGGTCGGGTGTCCGGGACCCTGGTGCTGTGCGGTGCCCCCATCGGCGACGTCCGGGACGCCAGCCCTCGGCTCGGCGAGATCCTCGCCACCGCGGATGTGATCGCAGCCGAGGACACCCGCCGGGTCCTACGGCTGGCGCACGCGCTCGGCGTGACGGTGTCCGGGCGGATCGTGTCGTGCTACGACGCGGTGGAAGGCGCCCGGGCCGCCCAGCTCACCGACTACCTGCGCCAGGGCGCCACCGTCGCGCTCGTCACCGACGCCGGGATGCCCGCCGTCTCCGACCCCGGGTTCCGGGTCGTGGCCGCGGCCGCCGCCGCGGGGATGGCCGTGACCGTCGTTCCCGGTCCGTCCGCCGTCACCGCGGCCCTGGCCGTCAGCGGGCTGCCGACGGACCGCTGGACCTTCGAGGGCTTCCTGCCGCGCAAGGGCGGCGATCGGCGTGGACGCCTTCGCGACCTGGCCGGCGAGCTGCGGACGATGGTGTTCCTGGAGTCCCCGCACCGGCTCGTGGCCGGCCTGCGCGACCTCGTCGCGGCCTTCGGCGCCGACCGGCCGGCGGTGCTCTGCCGCGAGCTGACGAAGACCTTCGAGGAGATCGTCCGCGGCGACCTCGCCGATCTGCTCGGCTGGGCCACCGACGGCCGGGTCATCCGGGGGGAGTTCACGCTGGTGGTCGCCGGCGGTACCCGGGGCGGGGCCGAACCAGGAGGGGCCGAACCAGGCGGGGCTGGGCTGAGCGGGACCGAACCGATCATCGACGGCAGGATCCTCGTCGCCGAGGTAGCCCGACGAACCTCGGCGGGGATGTCCCCGAAGGATGCGCGCAAGGCCGTGGCCGCCGAGTACGGCGTCTCCCGCAACGAGGTCTATGCCGCGGAGCTCGCCGTCCGGGCCGGGGACCGGGCCGGGGACCGGGCTGGCGGGCGCTGAGCACGGTTGGCGGTCAGCAGTGGCGTTGGAGAACGAGGGCCTTGCCCAGCGCCGCCCACTCGTAGGCGATCACGTACGGCCAGGCCCGGCGGGGGGGCGGGACCCCCTGCATCCGCGTCTCGCCGTCATAGCAACGGGCGAGGCGCAGCCGGGCGCGCGTGCTCTGCGAGGTCGAGGCGACGACTATGAGTGAATGCCACCCGCGGCGTGCCGCTGCCGCGGAGGTCCACCGCGACTCGCCCTGGGTCGTCCGCGGATCGGGCGAGAAACAGATCACCTCCACCCCGGGAATGGGCCCGGGGCACGGGTCCTTCTCCGTCGGCGCCGAGACCGCGAGCACGGGTGCGTAGCCGGCCCGCGCGAGTGCGACGGCGCGTTCGAGCCGTCCCGGGCTCCCGGCGAACATGACGATCGCGTCCACCGGGGCGGGAGCATCCTGGTGCGGAAAGACGAACAGCCGGGCCGTCGCCACCGCGAAGGCCACCGTCAGGCCGCCGAGGATGCCCACCGCGGCCCGGCGGCGCCACGGCCTCGCGGGAACACGACCGAGTGGACCCGCCGCCATGTTTTCCCCCTCCGCGGCCCGCGCAGGTGCCGCCGTAGAGCTTCTCAGTACCACGGCGGCACCCGAACCAACCACCGTTCACCCGCTCCGGGTGGTCCACCGCCCCGGACGGTTCACCCGCCGCCCCGGACGGTCCGCTGGCGGCGGAGAGCCACTCACGTGGTGGGGAGTGTGCGTGAGGCCGGAGGCGTCCGAGGCTGCGTGGTCGTGGTCGTGGTCGTGGGCGTGGGCGTGGTCGTGGTCGTGGGCGTCCCCGGCGAAGTCCGAGACGCCATCCCCGGTCGGCTGGT
Organism: Frankia sp. CeCAU1; assembly: GCF_977971845.1. Classification (NCBI taxonomy): domain Bacteria; kingdom Bacillati; phylum Actinomycetota; class Actinomycetes; order Frankiales; family Frankiaceae; genus Frankia; species Frankia sp. CeCAU1. The sequence goes on from NZ_CDWWXA010000034.1 coordinate 26,733, forward strand.
GAACAGCCGGGGATGGGCGAACGGTGCCCGCGCCGACTCACGGGGCCAGACCGTCCGGGAGGCACCGGCCTGCCACTGCACGATCGGGATCTGGTGGCCGACCTGGAGCCCCGTCGCCTCGTCCAGCCGGAAGCGACCGAGCAACGTGGTCGTGTCGATGCCCCGGGCGGCGGCGAGCACGGAGGCATCCTGCACGCCTCCGCAGTAGCGAATGGCCCGTCCCAGGATCAGCCCAGTGACGTAGGCCCAGGCCGCCGTTTCGGTCGGCGCGACGCCGTGCAGGGCGGTGAAGTCGGCGGTGAACTCCCGCGCGGTCGGGCCGGTCGCGGTCGGCTGGGTGCTCTCGGGCATCCAGCTGCCCGGCGCCAGCAGCTGCTCGCGCAGGTCGCCCAGGCTCGCGGTGGCCTGCGCACTGACGGCCGTGGAGAAAGCGGCCGCCCGCCACGGCCGGCGCAGCAGGATGTTCGCCGCCGCCAGCTCGTCGTCCGGGCCGGCGTGGACGATGAGGATGTCGCCCGGGGGCAGCCGGGTCGCGGCGAGGGCGGCCTTGCCCGGGGGGAAGACGTGCGAGGCCACCTCGAACGACTGCGCCACCGCGGCGGCCTTCGTCACCGATGTGATCTCGACGGCGGTGTCCCCGGAGGCGAGCAGGACGACCTTGCGGGCCCGTCGATCGGCCGCCCGTACGGCGGCGAGGACCCCGCGCGGCCAGGTCGAGGTGGCCGCGGCGATGTTCACGACGTTCGGGAACGCCTGCCGGACGAAGCGCGTGGACGGGGCGCCGGTGTTGAAGACCACCCGGTCCGTCGAGGCGCAGGCCGCGAGTGCCGCCCGGTGGCCGTAGGGTCCGAGCAGGGCATCCGGCCCCGCGGCCACCGCGGCGCGCATGGCGGCGGCCGAATCGGGATACGCGTCGTAGGCGGTGAGACTCACCTCGTCCCAGGGCAGTGGGAGGCGTTCGTCACGCGCCCACAGGGTGACCCCTCGTAGCCCGGCGAGGCCTTGGGCGGCATCGGGACCGGTCAGCGGGGTGACCAGGGCAACGGTCAACGGTGTCGTCATCGCGTGGGGTCCTTGCGCTTGCTCACCCGATTAGCGTCCCATGCCGGGTTGTCTGGCACACCCGGCGGCGGTCGTAGACTTCAGACCTCAGGAAACGAAGGGCGGGCACGAGAGGGCGGGTGAGGTGGCGCGAAACTCTGGCCGGTCGGGTGATCCGCCGCCACCGCCGGACCCTCTTCCCGTGGCCGTGGTCGACAGCCACTGTCATCTCGACCTGATGGGCACCGAAGTTCCGGCGGCGATCGCGGCGGCCCGGGCGGTCGGTGTCACGCGGGCCGTCACCGTCGGCATCGACCTGCCCACCAGCAGATGGCAGGCCGAGGTTGCCGCGGCGCATCCGGAGATCTACGCCGCCGTCGCGATTCATCCCAACGAGGCGGCCCGGGGGGTCACCGAGGAGACGTTCGCCGCCATCGCCGCGTTGGCCCGCGCCGATCGCGTGCGCGCGGTCGGCGAGACGGGTCTGGACTACTTCCGCACCCCACCCGAGGCGCATGCCGCGCAGCAGGAGAGCTTCCGGCGCCACATCGCGATCGCCAAGGAGACCGGCCGGGCGCTGATGATCCACGACCGGGACGCCCACGACGACACGCTGCGTATCCTCGCCGAGGAGGGCGCCCCGGAGAAGGTCGTCTTCCACGCCTTCTCCGGGGACACGGCGATGGCGAAGATCTGCGCGGACGCCGGGTACGTGATGTCGTTCGCCGGCAACGTCACCTTCTCCAATGCCGCCAATCTGCGGGAGGCGGCGGCCGTCGCCCCGGCGGATCTCATCCTGGTGGAGACCGACGCGCCGTTCCTCACCCCGACCCCCTGGCGGGGCCGGCCCGGCGGCCCGTACCTCATTCCGCTGACGCTGCGGGTGCTGGCCGAGACCCGCGGCGTCGGCGTCGCCGAGCTCGGCACGCACATCGCCGCGAACGCGGAGCGGGTGTTCGGGCCCTGGTAGACACCGACGCGCTGTTCTCGCCGGCTGAACTTCGGGCCCTCGCGCACGAGCTGGACCTGCGGCCGACGAAACGGCGCGGACAGAACTTCCTCGTCGACGCGAACACCGTCCGCCGGTTGGTGCGGCTCGCCGGCGTCGGCCCGGACGACACGGTGCTGGAGATCGGGCCAGGACTCGGGTCGATGACTCTGGGGCTCGTCGAGGCGGCGAAGGCCGTCGTCGCCGTCGAGGTGGATCGCCCCCTCGCCGCGGCCCTGCCGGTGACCGTGGCCGCCCGGCTGCCGGCCGACGTCGCCGAGCGGTTGCGCGTGGTGGCCGCCGACGGTCTGCGGGTCACCCCGGTCGACCTGCCCGCCGACGTGGCCGCGCCCGGGGTGCTCGCCGCGAACCTGCCCTACAACATCGCGGTGCCGCTGCTGCTCGGGCTGCTGGAACGGCTGCCCTCGCTGCGCCGTGGGCTGGTGATGGTCCAGGCGGAGGTTGCCGACCGGCTCACCGCGCCGCCGGGCAGCCGGGTGTACGGGGCGCCCAGCGTCAAGCTGGCCTGGTACGCGCACGCCCGGCCGGCCGGCGCGGTGCCCAGACCGGTCTTCTGGCCGCAGCCGAACGTCGATTCAGGGCTGGTGGCCTTCGCCCGCAGGTCCCTGCCCGGTCCGGCGCTGCTGCGGGCGGACGTGTTCGCCGCGATCGACGCCGCGTTCGCGCAGCGCCGCAAGACCCTGCGTACGGCCCTGGCGCCCTGGGCCGGATCGCCCGCCGCCGCTGGGGAACTGGCGCGTGCCGCCGAGGTCGATCCCGGTGCCCGGGGCGAGACCCTCGGCATCGCGGCCTTCTGCCGGCTGGCCGCTGCCCGCGCCGCCCGTTCCGGCTGAGCCGCCCGTTCCGGCTGAGCCGCCCGTTCCGGCTGAGCCGCCCGTTCCGGCTGAGCCGCCCGTTCCGGCTGAGCCGCCCGTTCCGGCTGAGCCGCCCGTTCCGGCTGAGCCGCCCGTTCCGGCTGAGCCGCCCGGCGCAACGGCGGGGAGGTCAGAGGGGCGAGATCCCGATTGCGCGCCGGACGCCGGCGAGCACCGGCCGGGCCCGGTCGCGGGCCCGCTCGGCACCCGCCGCGAGGATGCCGTCCAGCTCGCTGTCCGGGGCGATGAGCTCGGTGTAGCGCTCCCGCAGCGGTGACAGCCAGTCGTTGAGCGTCTCGAACAGGGCGTTCTTCACCTCGCCCCACCCGGTGCCGCCCTGCTCCAGACGGCCGCGCATCTCCTTGATTGTTTCTGGAGTCGCGAAGTTCTCGAGCAGGACGAAGGCCGCGGAACCGTCCGGGTCCTTCGGGTCCGCCAGCGGTGTGCTGTCGCTCACGATCCCACGGACGAGTTTCCGTAGCTGCTTCTCCGGCGCGAAGAGGGGGATTGTGTTCCGGTATGACTTGCTCATCTTGCGGCCGTCGATGCCGGGCAGTACCTTCGCCGAGCTCCCGGCCGGGAGGACCACCTCCGGGATCTTCAGGCTGAACACGTCACCGAACAGATGGTTGAAGGAGCCGGCGATGTCGGCGGCGTATTCCACGTGCTGCGACTGGTCCTGGCCAACGGGGACCACGTCAGCATTCATGATGAGAATATCGACGGCCATCAGAATCGGATAGTTGAACAGGCCCATGTTGATGCCGGCGTCCAGATCGGGGGCGCCGGCCTCGGCGTTGCGGTCACGGGCCGCCTTGTAGGCGTGGGCCCGGTTCATCAGACCCTTGCCGGTGACGCAGGACAGCACCCAGGTCAGCTCGAAGATCTCGGGGACGTCGGACTGGCGGTAGAAGATCGTGCTCGTCGGGTCGAGCCCGAGCACGAGCCACGTGGCCGCCACCGAGCGGGTATAGCTCGCCAACTCCTCGCGACTACGCACGGATGTCAGGGCGTGATAGTCGGCGACGAAGTAGATCGACTCGTAGGCCGAGGTGAGCTCCAGCGACGGCCGGATCGCTCCGATGTAGTTGCCGAGGTGCGGCTCGCCCGTCGGCTTGATCCCGGTGAGAGACACCTTCGGCTGTTGCGCTGCCATGGCAGGGCAGTCTACGGACGCGGGGCGGCCGCCGGGACGCCCCAGGTCGTTCGCCGCGGCCGTTCGCCTGCCCGCGCCTGTCTCGCGGCGGGGTGGGGATGCGAGCCTCGGTCAGGCGTCTCCGCCGAACAGGCCGGTCACCGACCCGTCCTCGAACACGGCCTTGATGGCCGCGGCCAGCAGCGGGGCGATGGACAGTTCGGTGATCTTGTCGATGCGAGCCTCGCTGGGCAGGGGCAGCGTGTTCGTGAGGACGACCTCGCTGATCTCCGAGTTCTTCAGCCGGTCAGCGGCGGGGCCGGAGAGCACGCCGTGGGTTGCCGCCGCGATGACGCCCGCCGCGCCGTGCTCCTTGAGTGACTCCGCGGCCTTCGTGATCGTGCCGGCAGTGTCGATCATGTCGTCGACGATGACGCAGGTCCGTCCGTGCACCTCGCCGACCACGTCGAACATCTTCACCTGGTTGGGAACGTCCGGGTCACGCCGCTTGTGGATGATGGCCAGCGGGCAGCCGAGCCGGTCGGTCCACCGCTCGGCCACGCGGACCCGGCCCGAGTCGGGGGCGACGACGGTCACCTCGGACGTGTCCAGCTTGGACTCGATGTAGTCGGTGAGCAGCGGCAACGCGAAGAGATGGTCCACCGGCCCGTCGAAGAAGCCCTGAATCTGGGCGGTGTGCAGGTCGACCGACATGAGCCGGTGCGCGCCGGCGGTCTTGAACAAATCGGCGACGAGGCGGGCCGAGATCGGCTCCCGGCCACGGTGCTTCTTGTCCTGGCGCGCATAGGGGTAGAAGGGCGCGACGACGGTGATCCGTTTGGCGCTGGCCCGCTTCAGCGCGTCCACCATGATCAGCTGTTCCATCAGCCAGGTGTTCACCGGAGCCGAATGGCACTGGAGCACGAAGGCGTCGCAGCCCCGAACCGATTCGGAGAAGCGGACGAAGATCTCGCCGCTGGCGAATTCGTAGGCATGGGTGGGGACGGGCTCGACGTCGAGCGCGGCCGCGACCTCCGCCGTGAGGCCCGGGTGCGAACGTCCCGCGAAGAGCATCAGATTGCGCCGGTTCTCGGTCTGGTAGGCCACCGCGTACTCCTCGGGCGTGACGGGATGATCGGGCTGGCGTGATCGGGCTGGCGGGGGCAGTCCCCGGGCGGGTGACCCGTCCGGGGGAACGGCCGTGAGGCTGCACGGTTCAACACTCGGGCATACCCGGCCCCGCACCTGTTTGCGCAGGCGGGACGGTACCCACGTGCCCGGATCGCCGCCCGCGGACCCCGGGCCGCCGACCCGGGCGGGGCAGGTCGGGCAGTGTGCATCCCCTCGCTGGCCAGAGAAGGTTTGGACGGACGTCTCTTTACGTTCTGCTCCCCGCGCCGGGAATGCCAGCGATGCCGGCCTCGCCCTCGCCGGTATGCGGCAACTCACTCCGGTGCGCCACGTCACCCTGATGAGCTGGGATCGGCACGGCGGCCTCGGCCGCGGACGGTTGCGGCATTTCATCGGGATACTCGGGATCCCCGGCGCCGCCGGGGGCCCGGACGCCGGCTGCGGCGGCCGCTCGTGCCGCCGGGCTGCCGGGGCGGCGGCGGGAGACCCAGCCTTCGATGATCCGTTGCCGCCCCTCCCGGACCGCCAGCGCGCCCGGCGGAACGTCCTCCCGGATCACGGATCCGGCGCCGGTGTAGGCCCCGTCCCCGACCGTGACCGGAGCAACGAGCATGGTATCGCTGCCGATCCGGACGTCCGAGCCGATCACCGTGCGGTGCTTGGCCACCCCGTCGTAGTTCACGAAGACCGTCGTGCATCCGATGTTGCTGCGCTCGCCGACCACCGCGTCGCCGACATACGCCAGATGCGGGACCTTCGTCTGGTTCCCGAGATCGGCCGACTTCGTCTCGACGAAGGAGCCGATCTTGCCTTCGCGGCCCAGTCGGGTGCCCGATCGGAGATGGCTGTAAGGCCCGACCACGGCCCCGGCGCCGATCTCGGCCCGCTCGGCCGTGGTCCGCAGGACGGTCGCGCCCGCGCCTACCGTCGTGTCCGTCAAGGTGCATTCGGGGCCGATGACGGCGCCGCGAGCGACGTACGTCCGGCCGTGCAGGAAGGTGTTGGGGGCGATAGTCGTGTCCGGTTCGAGAGTGACGTCGGCGTCGATCCAGGTGGTCTGCGGGTCGACGACGGTGGTGCCGGCGCGCATCGCCGCCTCGACGATCCGGTCCCGCAGCACCCGTCCGGCGGCGGCGAGCTGGACGCGGTCGTTCACCCCACCGGCCTCGCCGGGATCGTCCACGACCCGCGCGGCCACCGGCTGCCCGGCGGCGACCAGCAGCCCGACGACGTCGGTGAGGTACTCCTCGCCTTGAGCATTATCCCTGGTCAGCCGCGCGAGCGCGGTCTGGAGTGGGCCCGCGGCGAACGCGTACACGCCGGTGTTGATCTCTCGGATCGTCGCGGTGGCGGCGTCGGCGTCGCGATGCTCGACGATGGCCCGGACCGCGCCGTCGCCGTCGCGCATCACCCGGCCGTAACCGGTGGCGTCGTCGATGACGGCCGACAGGACAGTCGCCGCGGCCGCCCGGGCATGGTGCTGGGCCACCAGAGCAGTGAGCGTCGCGCTGGTCAACAGCGGGGTGTCGCCGGGCAGCACGACCACCGTGTCGCCGGGCGCCAGCTCGCCGAGCGCCGCCAGGGCCACCCGGACGGCGTGGCCCGTGCCGTGTTGGCGGTCCTGGACGACCGGGACGACCTCGGGAGCCTGCTCCGCCAGCATCGCCGCGACCTGTTCGCGGCCGTGGCCCACGACGACCGCGGTACGCGCCGCCGCGAGGGCTCCGGCCGCGCTCAGCACGTGGTGGAGAAGGGAGCGCCCAGCGATGTGGTGCAGCACCTTCGGTCTCGTCGAGCGCATGCGCTTGCCTTCGCCCGCTGCCAGGATGATGACGGCCACCGGACGTGATGATGTCACGCGATCTCCCGAGTCTTCGGACCTGGACGGCGGTGGGGCGACGGCGCCCACACTACTCGTCGGCCGGAAGGCGCCGGCAGATGCCACGGCCATCCCGGGAACACGCCGGCCCCGGACCGGGAAATGATGTGTGCCTGGCCACCGCCGTGGTGATGGTGCGGCGGCGGTGCTTCCGGAATATTCTTTTCGATGGTATTACTGGTGGTGCCTGGTAGTGCTCCGCCGCCACGACTCGAACGTGGACTAAGAGAACCAAAATCTCCTGTGCTGCCGATTACACTACGGCGGACCGCGAGAAAACACGCCAACTCTACCATCGTGGGGTGGCTCGGATGGTAAAAGCCGGGCCGCCGCCGGCTACCCGGCCCGCCGGCCGGCGCGGGCGGGCGTCCCGGACCGGGTTTGGCCGACTGCCGTTCATCTCTTCGTCGCCCGACTGTCACCGACTGTCAGATGATGGCGTTAAATGTCATTGGATATCACTATTTGTCATCGGCTTGTCATCGGCTTGTCGGTGATCGTGGTGCGCGGCGGTGCCGATCGATCCGGGTCGGGTCGGCGACGGATGGTTTGTTTGCGTGGCGGACGTGGAGGAGGGGGGACGTTGTCATGTCGGCGGGCTACCGTGGCGGATGGAGCGCCGGCACAGTGGGCCAGCCGCGACGGATGGAACGAGGTAATGACCGCTACCGACACGGTGACGCCGAGCGACAATCGGGCACCGCGGGACAACCGCGAACCCACCACGGGCCCGGTTCCCCGCCGGGCTGATCCCGCGAACAGCCGCGGTAACGCCACGCGGCCCCGCTCGATGGCGAAGGCCCACGCCGAGCAGGTCGTGATGGTGGTGACGATCGTGGTGCCGCTGGTCGCCCTGGCGGTCGCGATCCCGGCGATGTGGGGGCAGTGGATCTCCTGGCGGGACGTCGTCCTCGCCGTGGTGTTCTACGGCATCACCGGCCACGGCGTGACGATCGGCTTCCACCGTTACTTCACCCATCGCGGCTTCCGGACGTCCAGGCCGGTGCGGATCGCGTTGGCGGTCGCCGGCAACATGGCGATCGAGGGTCCGGTCATCCGCTGGGTGGCCGACCACCGGCGTCATCACGCCTTCAGCGACACCGAGGGCGACCCGCACTCGCCGTGGCGTTACGGTCCGGGGACGTGGTCGCTGATCAAGGGTCTCTGGCACGCCCACGTGGGTTGGCTGTTCGACGTCGAGCAGACCGACCAGCGTCGGTTCGCTCCGGACCTGCTCGACGATCCCGACATCATGAAGGTCAGCCGCTCGTTCGCGCTGTGCGCGTTCGCCAGCCTCGCGCTGCCCGCCGTGATCGGCGGCCTGTGGGGGGGTTCGTTCGCCGCGGCGCTGGAGGCGTTCTTCTGGGCCGGGCTGGTCCGTATCGCGCTGCTGCACCACGTCACGTGGTCGGTGAACAGCATCTGCCACGTCCTCGGCTCGCGTCCCTACCGGTCGCGGGACCGGTCGACCAACGTGTGGCCGCTGGCCCTGCTGTCGATGGGCGAATCCTGGCACAACCTGCATCACGCCGAGCCGACCTCGGCCCGGCACGGGGTGCGGCCCTGGCAGATCGACACCAGCTTCTACCTGATCAAGATGATGGAGACCGTTCACCTGGTGCGGGACGTCCGCTGGCCGGACCCGGCGCGTCTCGCGGCGAAACGCGCCACCGCCTGACCGGACGGCGGGTGGCGGTGGCTTGTCAGCCACCCTCGATCTCGGCGGCGAGGGTGAGCCAGGCCTCCTCGGTGCTGTCCTTGTCCGCGACGACGGCGCGCAGCTCGGCGTCCAGCGTCAGCAGACGCTCATGATCCGTCGCGGCCTCGGCCAGCTCGTGATGCAGCTCCTGCTCGCGTCGGCTCAGGCGATCCAGGGCGCGCTCGAGCCGGGTCAGCTCCTTGCGGGCGGCGCGCAGCTCGCCCCCGGACAGGACGGGCGGCCCACCTGTCCGCCCGGCTTCGGCGACGGTGGTGGTCTGTCCGCCCGCTCCGCAGCCGGCGGCCGACGAACCCCGGGATGACGGTGCCCGAGCCGCGGCGTCCTGCCGGGCGGCCGCGCGCCGGGCGAGGTACTCCTCGATGCCGCCGGGCAGCATGCGCAGGTGCCCGTCGCCAAGTAGCGCCAGTGTCACGTCGCAGGTGCGTTCGAGGAAATAGCGGTCGTGGCTGACCACGATCAGGCTGCCCGGCCACGAGTCGAGGAGGTCCTCGAGCGCGGTGAGGGTGTCGGTGTCGAGGTCGTTGGTCGGCTCGTCGAGGAGCAGCACGTTCGGTCTGGCCATCAGCAGGCGCAGCAGCTGCAGCCGGCGGCGTTCGCCGCCGGAGAGGTCCCCGACCCGCGTCCACTGCCGTGACGACGGGAGGCCGAACTGCTCGAGTAACTGGCCGGCGGTCCGTTCCCGGCCCTTCTCGACCTCCAGGACCCGCCCGACCTGTTCGACGGCCTCCAGGGCCCGCAGCGACGCCGGTAGTTCGGCAATCTCCTGGGACAGTAGGGCCGGTCGCACGCTGGCCCCCACCCGGACCCGGCCGGCCTCCGGCGTCACCGCACCCAGCAGCACGCGCAGCAGGGTGGTCTTGCCGGCTCCGTTGACACCGACCAGCCCGATCCGGTCCCCCGGTCCGACCAGCCAGGTGACGTCGTCGAACAACGTCCGGTCCCCGATCCGGACCGTGATGTGCTCGGCGTCGTAGACGTCCTTGCCCAGCCGGGATGCCGCGAAGCTGCGCAGCGCCATGGTGTCCCGGGGCGGCGGCTCGTCGGCGATCAGCGCATTGGCCGCGTCGATGCGGAAGCGCGGCTTACTGGTCCGGGCGGGCGGGCCGCGGCGTAGCCAGGCGAGTTCCTTACGCAGCAGGTTCTGGCGCCTGGCTTCGGTGGCGTCGGCCCGCCGGGTGCGTTCGGCCCGCGCGAGCACGTACGCGGAGTAGCCGCCCTCGTACGCGTCGACACGCCCGTCCACGACTTCCCAGACCCGTCCGCACACCTCGTCGAGGAACCAGCGGTCGTGGGTCGCGACGAGCAGTCCACCGCGGAAGCCGGCTAGATGCCGGGCGAGCCAGGCGACCCCCTCGACATCCAGGTGGTTCGTCGGCTCGTCCAGGATCAGCAGGTCGGTGTCCTGGACGAGGAGCCGGGCCAGCGCCACCCGGCGGCGTTCCCCGCCCGACATCGGTCCGACCGGGTCGTCGAGCCGTTCGAGCAGCCCGAGCCCGGCGAGGATGCCCCGCTGCCGGGGATCCGCCGCCCACTCGTGTTCAGCGACGGTGCCCACGACAATCTCGCGCACGGTGCGCTCGGCGGGGAGCACGTCGGCCTGCGCCAGGGTGGCGACCCGGGTGGAACCGGCGGGCACGACCCGGCCGGCGTCCGGGGCCACCTCGCCGGCGATGATCCGCAGCAGGGTGGACTTCCCGGCCCCGTTGCGCCCCACGACCCCGATCCGTTCCCCGGCGCCGATCCCCAGGCTCACCCGGTCGAGCAACGTCCGGGTGCCGAACGCGGCGTTGACGTTCTCGAGGCTGACCAGGACGGCGCTCACGGCGCTTCGCCTGCTCCCTCCACCATCCTGGCGCCGCTCGCCGGCCCGGAGGCCCGGCGTACCGCGCGGGCGACCCCCATCCCGGCGAGGCTTGCCGCGAGCGCGATGCTCTCCTGCGCTCCGGCCGCGAGGAAGGCGCAGGTCGGGCCGGAGCCGCTCACGACCGCCCCGACGGCTCCCAGCTCCCGGCCCGCCTCCAGGACGCGGCGCAGGGACGGCCGAAGCCGCAGCGCCGCCGGCTGCAGGTCGTTGACCAGGGCGGCCCCGAGCTGACCGGGGTCGCCGGTGCGCAGCGCGGCGAGCACGTCGTCGGCGGGGGTCGGGCCGGTCCGCAGTTTGCCCTCGGTCAGCCGGTCGAACTCCTTGTAGACCGCGGGGGTGGACAGACCGCCGTCGGCGAGCGCGAACACCCAGTAGTACTCGCCCGTCGCCAGGACGTCGGTGAGCTGCTCGCCGCGCCCGGTGCCGAATGCGGTGCCGCCGGCCAGGGGGAACGGGACGTCGCTGCCGAGCTGGGCGGCGAGCCGGGCCAGGGTCGCCCGGTCCAGGCCGGTCTGCCAGAGCGCGTCGCAGGCGACGAGCGCCGCCGCCGCGTCGGCGCTGCCCCCGGCCATCCCCGCGGCGACGGGGATGCCCTTCGTCAGGGTGAGATGAACCCGTTCCGAGGTGATGCCCGCGGCCTCGGCAACCAGGTGAGCGGCCCGGACGGCGATGTTGTCCCGGCCGGTGGGGACGATGGAGACCTCCGGCGTGGACGTCGCCGGACCCAGCGACGCCGGGTCGGCGCCCTCCCCGGACACCTCGACGGTCACGACGACGTCCCCGCTGGACCGGCCGTCCCCGCTGGACCGGCCGTCCCCGCTGGACCGGCTGTCCCCGTCGGTGGTCGATGGCCCCGGGTCGTGGAACCGCGGGGGATCGACGGACGTCGCCGAGACGTCGTCGAACAGCGAGACGGCCTGCAGCACTGTGATGACGTCGTGGTAGCCGTCCGGTCGGAGCGGTCCGACGCCGAGATGCAGGTTGACCTTGGCGGGGGCTCGCACGGTGACGGTGGCGGGGCCGGCTCCGACGCTTCGGCGCGGACCCGGGTGGGATCGAGGCAGCGGATGCTCCTTCGCTCGGACGCACGCGCGCCCGCTGGGCGGCGTGGCGTTCGGTGGCGGCCGGCACCCAAACCTATCCGCCGACGCCGGGAGCGGATGAGCGTCCGCCCGTGAAGGATCGCGAGGGATGCAGCGAATCGGCTCCCGGCGACGCGGCGGGGACGATGCGCGCTTCCGTTCAGTGATCGTAGCTGTGCCGACGGGAACGGGTTGTTGTCCGACCGGAGAATTCGGGTATCCCTGATCGTGAACGGCCGCACCGGAGAGCGCCCGGACGGATCGTCCCTCGACGTCCCGCTCCTGGTCGGACCTGACCCCTTCCACCGCTTTGGGCGCTCCGGCGATGCCGGCCAGGAAGGAGCACCATGACCACCACAACCAGCGCGGCCGGGCCCGAGGCGAAGGCCTCGGACGCAGGTGGTGCGCGTCGCACCACCGTGCCGGAGCGCAAGACATCCACCGAGCTGATGACCGGCCGGGGCCGGACGTCGATCGCGGACGCCGTCGTCAGCAAGATCGCCGGTGTCGCGGCACGCGAGGTCTCCGGGGTACACAACCTGGGCTCGAGCGGGGCCCGCGCGATGGGTTCGTTCCGGGCCCGCATCCCCGGCGCGTCGGCCAGCGCCTCCCAGGGGGTCGCGGTGGAGGTCGGGGAACGGCAGGCCGCGATCGACCTCGACGTCGTCTGCGACTACGGGGTCTCCATCGTGGATCTGTCCCACTCGATCCGGCACAACGTCGTCACCTCTGTGGAGGGAATGACGGGCCTGGAGGTCACCGAGGTGAACATCGCGATCGACGACGTCTACATCGGCGAGGAGGAGTCGGAAGAGTCGCGGCGGGTCGAATGAGCACGAACCCGACAGCGGCCGGGCCGGTGAGCGGGTTCGCCTGGAACCCGGATGCCGTGGCCCGGACCGTGCTGTCCTGTCCCGGTGTCGTCCGGCTCATCGGCGCGCCGGTCCGGCACGAGGATCGTCACCGTGTTCCGGACGGCGGGACGGGCGCTGCGGCCGAGGTCGCGACCTACCTTCCGGGCCGCCGGGTGGAGGGGGTACGGGTACGACCGGACGGGATCCTGGTGCAGATCGTGTGCCGGTACGGGGAACGGCTCGGTGAGCTCGCCGCCCGGGTGCGCGCCGCGGTGCTGGCGGTCGAACCCGGCTGTCCCCGGGTCGACGTCGTCATCCGTGATCTGGCAGTTCCGGATCCGTACCGGTCATGTCCGCAGGGGCCGGACGCGGCGGTAGTCGGTCCGGAGACGCCCCGTTCGGGGGTGCCGGGTTCACCCCCGCACGGGGCGTCTCCGGAC
>NZ_CDWWXA010000035.1:0-39083 GCF_977971845.1 Frankia sp. CeCAU1
GGGGTGGGCGGCGGGCCTGCCGTGCTCCCGCGCCCCCCGGAAGGGCCCCCTGTCCGACCGGTACCGGGCTCCGAACGGGTCCCGCCCGGACGTGATCGGGCGGGACGACGGGTAACCAGCGCGTTACGGGGTGCCTGAGGCTCGGTCAGTCGTAGGCCAAGCAGCGAGATGGGGCGCGCGTCCCCGCCACCACCCGGTTCGGTCGCGTCGGGATCCCGCCGGCCGGGGCCGCCCGCGATCCGTTCCCCGGCCTCCGGATTCCCCCCGACCGGGCCGGTCGACGCCAACGCCTCGTCACCGTTCCAACTCCCACCGTGACTTACCATCCGCGCCACCCCCGCCCCCATGTGTGCCGGCCGACGGGACCTCCGCCGATCCCACCGCGAAGTATGACGCCAGAGCGCAAGGGCACCGATACGACGTGAGACCACAGTCTCGTGTAACCGGCCGTCCCGACAAGAGCACCGGACTGATCGGGACAGCCGGAATCAGAGCCACGAGCAGCGAACACACGACCGGCACACCCGATCCACTTCGAATCGCCATGTGACGGCAACACCATACCGAGAGCATGTCACGCGGACGGATCGGCCTCGCACCGTGTGTGTGAACTCCTGATGCGGAACGTTTCGGTCGGTGACGGCCTGGAAGCTCAGCCGGCGAGTTCCAGATCGCGCAGCACCGCGGCGGTGTCCAGCGCGGCCAGGGTCGCCTCCCGGCCCTTGTCCTCGCTGGACCCGGGCAGCCCGGCGCGGTCCCGGGCCTGCTCGACGGTGTCGCAGGTGAGCACGCCGAAGCCGACGGGGACGCGGGCGTCGAGGGTGACGCGGGCGAGCCCCGCGGTAACGAACTGACAGACGTAGTCGAAGTGGGGGGTGCCGCCCCGGATGACGACACCGAGGGCGACGACGGCGTCATGCCGCGCCGCCAACGCGGCGGCGATCACGGGAAGCTCGACCGCACCGGAGACCCGCACGACGGCGGGTGCCGCCGCGAGGCCCGCGTCCTTCGCGGCGCGCAGCGCGCCAGCGAGCAGCGCATCGGTGATCTCGGCGTGCCACCGGGTGGCGACCACCGCCAACCGCATGCCCTCGACGGGCGGAAGCACCTCCGCGGGAGCCCCGAGGCCGCTCACAGACCCTCCCCCTCGGCACAGTCAACCCCGGCGGACGTACCCGGGCCCGCGACAGCCGTGCAGCCGGAGGTGACGGGCACCCTCGGCGCCCTCGGCGCCCCCGGGATCCAGCGCGAGCCGGCCGGCTCGTCCTCGCCCACGGCCCTAGGCAGATCGGACAGGCCGGGTGGACCCGGAAGGCCTGGCGGACCGGGAATGCCGGGCAGACCGGGAATGCCGGGCAGACCGGGAATGCCGGGCAGACCGGGAATGACGTGTCCCATCCGGTCCCGCTTGGTGGTCAGGTAGCGCAGGTTCTCCGGCGTCTGGGTGACCGGCATCCCGATGAGTTCGACGATGCGCAGGCCGTAGCCCTCCAGCCCGGCCCGCTTCGTCGGATTGTTGGACAGCAGCCGGATGCCGCGCACGCCGAGGTCGACCAGGATCTGGGCCCCGGTGCCGTAGTCACGGGCGTCGGCCGGCAGGCCCAGCGCGAGGTTGGCGTCGACGGTGTCGTGGCCGGCGTCCTGCAACTGGTAGGCCCGCAGCTTGTGCATCAGGCCGATGCCCCGGCCCTCGTGGCCCCGCATGTAGAGCACCACTCCGCGCCCCTCGGTCGCGATTATGCGCAGTGCCGCGTCGAGCTGGGTTCCGCAGTCGCAGCGCCGGGAGCCGAAGACGTCCCCGGTGAGGCATTCGCTGTGCACCCGGACCAGCACGTCCTCGCCGTCACCGAGCTCGCCGCGGATCAACGCGATGTGTTCGACGCCGTCGAGGATGTTGCGGAATCCGACCGCCCGGAACGCCCCGTAACGCGTCGGAAGCGACGCCTCCGCGACCCGCACCACCTGCTTCTCGGTCCGCCGACGGTAAGCGATGAGATCGGCGATGGAGATCAGCAGCAGCCCGTGCTCGCGGGCGAACTCGGCGAGCCGGGGAAGCCGGGCCATCGTCCCGTCATCGTTCACGATCTCGCAGATCGCACCGGCCGGCCGCAGCCCGGCGAGCCGGGCCAGGTCGACCGCGGCCTCGGTGTGGCCGGGGCGGCGCAGCACCCCGCCGTCCTTGGCCCGCAGCGGGAAGATGTGGCCCGGCCGGCTCAGGTCGCCGGGCGTGGTCCGCGGGTCGGCCAGCAACCGGATGGTGCGGGCCCGGTCGGCGGCGGAGATCCCGGTGGAGACGCCGTCGCGGGCGTCCACGGTGATGGTGAACGCGGTGCCCATCCGCTCGGTGTTGTGCGGGACCATCTGGTCCAGTTCGAGCCGGTCGGTGTCGGCGGCGTCCATCGGCACGCAGATCACACCGGAGGTGTACCGCGTCATGAACGCGACCAGCTCGGGTGTCGCGGCCTCCGCCGCGAAGATCAGATCACCCTCGTTCTCCCGGTCGGCGTCGTCGACGACGACGAGCGGGCGGCCGGCGGCGATCTCGGCGAGCGCGTCCTCGATGGCGGCGAACCGCACGTCGGCATAGCCGGCGGGAAGGGCACCGGCGGGAAGGGTGGCCGTCGAGGAGGCGCCGGCCGCGGATGTCGTCATCGGTGTCGTCCGTTCGGTTCGATGGGGCCGGCATGCAGCTTCTCGACGTACTTGGCCAGCACGTCGACCTCGATGTTGACCAGGGAACCCGGCGCACGGCGACCCAGCGTGGTCAGTTCGAGCGTGGTGGGGATCAGGCTGACCGTGAAGGTGGCCGGTGAGTCGCCACCGGCCGGCGAGATGTCGACGACGGTCAGGCTCACCCCGTCCACCGTCACCGAGCCCTTCTCCACGAGGTAGCGGTCAAGCCCCTCGGGGAGCGCGACGCGCACGAACTCCCAGCCCTCACCGGGCTGCCGGTCGAGGACCGTACCGACGCCGTCGACGTGCCCCTGGACCAGGTGGCCTCCCAGCCGGTCCGCCAGCCGGACGGGACGTTCGAGATTCACCCGGTCACCGACGGCGAGCTTCCCAAGAGAGGAACGCACCAGCGTCTCTCGCATCACGTCAGCAGTGAACGCCGACGGGCCGTCCGTTGTGCCGGGTGGGCCGCCGGCCGTAGCGGTCTCGGCGCCCCCGTCGAGCCCCGGGCGGGCGAAGGAAGTCACCGTGAGACAGACACCGTTGACGGCGATGGACGCGCCGTGACTCACATCACCCAGAACCGTCTGACAGGCGATGGTGAGTGCCGCCGACTCCGACCGCGCATCCACCGCGGTCACCACGCCAAGTTCTTCAACGATGCCGGTAAACATCCGACCCGTGCCCCTCGCTCCCGGGCACCCGCACCCTGGGCGAGGAAAAACCACGCGGGACCACGCCGGCACGCTCACGCCGACACGCGCCCGCGAGCGGTCAACGACCACCGCGGGCACTCGGCCCGCGCGCGTCCTCCCATCCGGACTTTCACCGTCGGTCCCGGAATTCCACCGGGTCAGCCGTCCCAGTACCTGCGGACGGGTCGCGGACTGTCACCGCCGGTTCGGAATTTCACCGACCCCGGAGCGCGCGTGCTGCTGGTTGTACTGCCTCAAGTCTGGCATATGAAGCCGCCGGACGCCGGTGAAGCCGCCGGACGCCGGTGAAGCCGCCGGACGCCGGTGAAGCCGCCGGACGCGGTCACGCCGGCCCGACCGCCGAGCGTGGCGCGGGCGGGGACAGCCGGGGCGCCGCCCGCAGCGCCTGCTCACGCAGCCGCTCGACGGCCTGGCCCGGATCGGCCGCCCCGAAGACGGCCGTGCCGGCGACGAACACGTCCACACCCGCCACCGCGGCCCGCTCGATCGTCCCGGCGTTGACCCCGCCGTCGATCTGCAGCCACAGGTCCAGCCCACGGGCGTCGAGCAGGCGCCGGGCGGCCTCGATCTTCGGCAACACCTCGGTCATGAACGTCTGACCGCCGAAACCCGGCTCGATGGTCATCAGCAGCAGCAGGTCGAACCGGTGCAGGTCATCGAGATAGTGCTCGACCGGGGTGTTCGGCTTCACAGCGAGGCCGGTGCGGGCCCCGGCCGCCCGGATCGCCCTGGTGGTGCGGGGCAGGTCGGACACGGCCTCGGCGTGAATGGTGACGTTCGCCGCGCCGCGCTCGGCGTACCCGGCCGCCCAGCGGTCGGGATCGTCGATCATGAGATGGCAGTCAAGCGGAGTATCCGTCACCGCGCGCAGGGCCGTCACCGTGTCCGGCGCGAACGCCAGGTTCGGGACGAAGTGGTAGTCCATCACGTCGACGTGCAGCCAGTCGGCCTGCCCCTCGACCGCCAGGGCCGCGTCGGCGATCCGGCCGAAGTCGGCGGCGAGCAGGCTGGGGTAGATCTGGGCGGTGGCCATTTCGCGAGGGTATCGGCTCCCGGGTCCGACGCCTCAGCTGTCGACCCGGCGCAGCAGGGCGACGAACATCGCATCCGTGCCATGGAGATGCGGCCAGAGCTGGACGAACGGGCCGTCACCGAGCCGGTCGACCTCCGGCAGGGTCAGGCGGGCATCGAGGATGGAGGTGTCGGCGCGTTGTCCGGCCACGCCACGCACCACCTCGACGGTCTCGGCCGGATGCGGGGAACAGGTCGCGTACGCCACCACCCCGCCCGGGCGGACCAGGTCGAGCGCGGCGACGAGCAGCGCACGCTGGAGCGGGACGAGCGCGGCCACATCGGCCGAGGTCCGCCGCCATCGGGCCTCCGGCCGGCGCCGCAGTGCTCCGAGGCCGGTGCAGGGGACGTCGACCAGCACCCGGTCGGCTCCATCGGGCCGCAGCGGCACCGCCCGGCCGTCGGCGCGTACCGTCCAGGCCCGCGCCGCGTCGCCCAGGGACCGGGCCACCATGGCCGCCCGGGTCGCCCGGGGCTCGACCGCGATCAGACCCGGCCCGTCCGGCAGACCCGGCCCGTCCGGCAGACCCGGCCCGTCCGATGGGGCGGAGCCGCCGAGCAGCGCGGCGAGCAGGGCCGCCTTCCCGCCGGGGCCCGCGCACAGGTCGATGGTCAGCCCGAGGTCACGGCCCACCGTCACCGCGCGGGCCAGGGCCAGGGTGACGAGCTGGCTGCCCTCGTCCTGCACGGCGGCCGCGCCCGCGGCCACGGCGGGCAACCCCGCCGGGTCCCCGCCGTCGAGGCGTACCGCATACGGCGAGTAGGGGCCGACTCGGGCGGTCAGACCTGCCTGCGCGGCCTCGGCGAGCAGCCGGTCACGGTCGACCCGGCCCGGACGGGCGACCAGGTGTACCGCGGGTCGGACGTCGTCTGCCTCCAGCGCGGCGCGGGTCGCCGTGAGGTCGCCGGCCAGGGCCTCCGCGACGACCTCGACGATCCAGCGGGGATGCGTCGTCACGACCGCCAGGTGACCGACAGGGTCGACGTCGAACCGCGGCGCGGACAGCATCGTGGCGAGATCGCCGCCGGTCTCGGCCACCCGGGCGGCCACCCGACGCAGCACGGCGTTCGCGAAGCGGACCGGGCGCTCGCCACTCGTCGTGCGGACCAGCTCGACGGTGCTGGCCACGGCTGCGTGGGCCGGGACCCTGGTCCGCAGCAGCTGGTAGGCGCCCAGGCGCAGCGCGTCGCGCACCGGCGGGTCGATGGTGTGGACGGGTCGACTCGTCGCCGTGTCGAGCACCCCGTCGAGGGTGCCCTGCGCACGCAGGGAGCCGTAGGCGAGCTCCGTGACGAACCCGCGGTCCCGGGCGGACAGCCCGCTGCCCGCCAACAGGGACGGCAGCAGCAGGTTGGCGTAGGAGCCGCGCTCGTCCACCGCCCGCAGCACCTCCCAGGCCAGCAACCGCGGCCGGTCGACGCCTGACGCTGGCCGGGGCCCACGGGTGCCCGGCGAACCGGCCGATCTCACGACGTTCCTCCACTGACCGGCATCGCGCCGATCGCGCCGAGGGTCTCCCCCTTGGCGATCCGGACCCCGCGGGCCCAGGCCGCGGCCGCCATCGGGCCTCGCCCCTCGGGACGCACCTCGCCGAGGAGCACCGGGCTCGTGCCCGTGCCGACCGCCACGTCCCCGCCGGGGAGCACCATGATCTGCCCCGCCGGCAGCCCCCCCGCCGGCAGCCCGGTGGGCAGCGCTACCGGCCCGGCCGGCCGGCCGGACACCGCACCGAGGCGCACCGGACCGATCTTGAGCCGCCGGTCGCGAAACGTCGTCCAGGCTCCCGGCGCGGGAGTGGCGGCCCTCGCCAGCCGATCCACCGCGATCGCCGGCTTCGTCCAGTCGATCCGGGCCTCCTCGGCGGTCAGCTTCGGCGCGAAGGAGATCCCCTCGGCGGGCTGGGCCACGGGCCGCACCGTCCCGTCGGCGATGCCGTCCATCACCGCGACCAGCAGCCCGGCGCCGGCCTCGGCGAGCCGGTCCAGCAGGTCACCGGAGGTGTCCGTCGGCCGAACCCGCTCGGTGAGGACACCGTAGACCGGACCGGAGTCCATCGCCGGTTCGATCTGGAAGACGCTCGCGCCGGTCAGGTCGTCCCCGGCGAGCAGGGTGCGCTGCACCGGAGCCGCCCCGCGGTAGGCCGGCAGCAGGGAGAAGTGCAGGTTCACCCAACCGTGGCGGGGAATGGCGAGCGCCGCGGGCGGTAGCAACGCGCCGTAGGCCACCACCGGGCAGCAGTCGGGCGCGAGGCCGGCGAGCGTGGCCAGGAACTCCGGGTCCCGGGGCCGGTCCGGGCTGAGCACCGGGATGCCGGCCTCGTCGGCCAGGACGTGGACGGGGGGCGGCTTCACCTTCCGCCCCCGCCCGGAGGGCCGATCGGGCCGGGTGACAACCGCGACCACGTCATGGCGCGGGCTGTCGATCAACGCCCGCAGGCTGGGCAGAGCCACCGCCGGGGTACCGGCGAAAACAAGACGCATACGCGAAGCACCGATCCGTCGCGACGTCATTGCCGACGCCGTGACCGTCTCCGGGGGTCATCGATCCGAGGTGTCCGACCGGGCCGGGAGCATCCCGCCGTTCTCCGGCCGGGGAGTACGGGCTGACGTCCACAGGCCTGTCGCCGCCGATGACCGTACCCCGCCGACGCTCGGAGATGGCGGACGGCCGCGGTCCGGACCGGGCCCGCGGCCGAAGATCATGAGCCATGGCGCGTACCCGGGCCGTGGTATGCGGTGCGAACCAGACCATGCCGGCGCTACCCGAGGATCAGGGGATCGAGCTGGATCCGTAACCGGCCGGTGGTTCGCCGGGTCGCGAGGACGCCGCGAGCGGATCGCAGCGAGGCCGCGAGGGCCGCACCGCGCTCGCGCCGGACCCGGATCAGGACCCGTTCGATCTCCTCGGGGCCGGAGATGGCGCTGTCGGGGCCGCGCCGCCCGGCACCCACGGCAGACGAATCGCCCTGGTTCGCGCCGTCGGGAACGGCCCGCGCGGATGGTGCGGGGGGCAGCGGTACCGGCCCGAGCACATCGGCGCCGTCGGGAAGCTCGACGGCGGCCAGCAGCTCCGCGACCGCCGCGGCGGTACCCGCTACGGACGCCATCCGGGTCGCCGGCGGGAACCCCAGCTCCGCCCGCTCGTCGGCTTCCCGGGCGACGAACGTGCCGGGATCCCAACGGACGAGCGCCTGGACCGGCCCTAGTCCGGCATCGGCCGCGACGATGACCCGCCCCCCGCGCGCGGCGGGCCGGGCGAGCGCGGCGGCGGCGGTCCACCGGCGCAGAGTCTCCTCCCCCGCGCGCAGGTCGGGACGGCCCAGCAGAGCCCAGCCGTCGAGGAGCAGCACCGCCCCGTAGCCGCCGTCCGCCACGGGCTCCGCCCCCGGGGTCGAGATGACAAGGGCCGGTTCTGCGGGCACGGTGGCGAGCACCCCGCCCCGGCCGGAGGTGCGGACCGGAACGCCCGGAAAGGCCCGCCCCAGTTCCTCCGCCGTGCGACGATCTCCCGTTACCGAGGCGCGCAGCCGCGGGCCCGAACAGGACGGGCAGTGCCAGACCGCCGCGGCGACCGGACGGCCGCACCACCGGCAGGAGAGCGCACCGCCGCCCGCCGCCCGGCCCAGCGGCCCCTGACAGTGCGGGCACCGGGCGGGCCGCCGGCAGTCCGCGCAGGCCAGTGACGGCTGGTATCCCCTCCTCGGCACCTGGACCAGTACCGGCAGACCGGCCGCCAGCGCATCCCGGGCGGTCCGCACCGCGAGGGAGGGCAGCCTCGCCGCCCGGGCGGCGGGGTCACGGGCGTGTTCGAGGTCGGAGCCGGTGGCCTCGACCCGGGGAGCCAGCGCGCGCACCTGCTCCCGGGGCGGCACCACCGGGTGCGCCCACCCCGTGCGCACCAGCGCCTCGGCATCCGTCGACGGGCAGAACCCGCCGATCACGAGCGCGCACCCCTGGAGCCGGGAGCGCAGGACGGCGACGTCTCGGGCGTGCGGGTACGGGGCCAACGGCTCGGCATGCAGGTCGTCACCGTCATCCCACACCACCACCAGGCCAAGCTCGGCCACGGGCGCGAACATCGCCGCGCGGGTACCCACCACCGCCCGCGCCTGTCCGCGACTGACCGCGAGGAACGCGCGATATCGCCGGGCCGGGCCGAGATCGGCCCGCAGTGCGACGGTGGTCTCCCGACCGACCGCGGCGACCATCGCCGCCTCGACCCGGTCGACATCACGATGATCGGGTACGACGACGAGTACGCCGCGACCGGACACCGCCGTGGCGGCGGCCGCGGCGGCGATCATCTCCGGCCAGGCGGGGCCGGGCGGGGCCCACCAGACCGCCCTTGGTGACCTGCCCGCCGCCAGGGCGGTGAGCAGCGACGGACCCGTGGGATAGCGGCCCCACTCGCCGGGTTCCGGCGGCACGGCCTCAAGCCCCGGTGCGACAGCCGCAGGACCCGGCGAAACGACCTCGGGCCTCGGTGAGGCAGCCTCCGCCCGGCCGTGGCGGGGAGGCACGGCGAGCCGGAGGACGTCGGCCAGCGTGCCGGCGTAACGATCGGCAACCGCGCGGGCGAGTTTCGCGACGGGCTCGGACAGCACAGGCTCCGGCGAGATCGACCGGGCCAGCGGCGCGAGCTGACCGGAATGGTCGGAACTCTCGCGACGCTCCAGCACGAACCCGTCGACCAGCCGGCCCGCGAACCGGACCCGGACCCGGGATCCCGGCACCGCCAGGTCAGCCAGGTCCGCCGGCACGAGGTAGTCGAAGGGACGGTCGAGATGGGCGAGCGCAGTGTCGACGGCAACCCGCGCCACCGGCAGCCGCGCGGCGAGCGGCCGCGGCGAACCGGAACCCGCGGAGCGCGAAACTCCCGACCGGGAAGCCCCCGACCGGGAAGCCCCCGACCCGACCTCTGCCCGGCCGACCGCTGACGGGCTGAGGCCGGGGAGGGTGCCGGGGTGCTCGGTCATGACGGCATTCGTACCAGCCGCCTACGACATCCTTCGACCCCGTTCCCCCGCCGGAACAGCGACCGGCGGGACACGCTCTCCCCGATCCCCCGATCCCCTCCCGGGACCCGCGGGCCAGGGGTCCCGGGAGGGGATCGGGGAGATCCCACGGGGACCGAGAGAGGAGTGTCGGGTCAGCCCTTGACGGCGCGCTGGAGAGCCTCGGCGCGTGCGGTGGACTCCCAGGTGAAATCGAGCTCGGGGCGACCGAAGTGGCCGTAGGCGGCCGTCTGGGCGTAGACCGGCCGCAGCAGGTCCAGATCCCGGATGATCGCGGCGGGACGGAGGTCGAACACGCTCGTCACCGCGTCCTGGATCTGGATGTCCGGGACGGTTCCGGTGCCGAAGGTCTCCACGAACAGGCCGACCGGCTGCGCCTTGCCGATCGCGTACGCCACCTGGACCTCGCAGCGGCTGGCGAGACCCGCGGCGACGACGTTCTTTGCGACCCAGCGCATCGCGTACGCGGCGGAGCGGTCGACCTTGGACGGGTCCTTGCCGGAGAAGGCACCACCGCCGTGGCGGGCGTAACCGCCGTAGGTGTCGACGATGATCTTACGGCCGGTCAGGCCGGCGTCACCCATCGGGCCGCCGATCTCGAACCGGCCGGTCGGGTTGACCAGCAGCCGGCGCCCCTCGGTGGCGATCTCGAGCAGGGCCAGCTCCGGCTCGACGACGTACTCGGCGATGTCCGGCGCGAGCAGGGTGTCCAGGTCGATGTCGGCGGCGTGCTGCGAGGAGACGACGACCGTGTCGAGCCGGGCCGGCTTCCCGTCGACGTACTCGATGGTCACCTGGGTCTTGCCGTCCGGCCGCAGGTAGCCGATCTGGCCCTCCTTGCGGACCGCGGACAGCCGCCTGGCGAGGCGGTGCGCCAGCGCGATCGGCAGCGGCATGAGCTCGGGGGTCTCGTCGCAGGCGAACCCGAACATCAGGCCCTGGTCGCCGGCGCCCTGCCGGTCGAACTCGTCGTCGGCGGAACCCTCGACGCGAGTCTCGTGCGCCGTGTCGACGCCCTGGGCGATGTCCGGGGACTGCGCGCCGATCGACACGCTGACGCCGCAGGACGCGCCGTCGAAGCCCTTCTTGGAGGAGTCGTAACCGATCTCCAGGATGCGCTCGCGGACGACGGAGGCGATGTCGACGTAGGTCTTCGTGGTGACCTCGCCGGCGACGTGGACCTGACCCGTCGTGATGAGCGTCTCCACGGCGACCCGGCTCTTCGGGTCATCCTTGATCATGGCATCGAGAATCGAGTCGCTGATCTGATCGGCGATCTTGTCCGGATGCCCCTCGGTGACGGACTCGGACGTGAACAGGCGCGTCGCCACTGGACTAACCCCCTGGGTGATCCGGCTGATTCCGACGAAGCTTACCGAGGTGCCGCGAGGGGTACACGTAGCGCCTCCGCGGGCGTTCCATCGGTCCGATCGGCCGTGAGGCCGACCACGAGGTCGAGGATCCGATGCGCGAGGAGGTCCTTGCTCGTGTGCTCGATCGCCGTCTCGCCACCGCGGGGGTCCAGTACCACGGCGGCGTTGTGTTCCACCCCGAATCCGAGGCCGGCGCCGACCTCGTTGACCACGAGCAGGTCGACCGGCTTGCGCGCCAGTTTGGCCCGGGCGTGGTCGAGTACCCCGCCGCCGGGACCGCCGGTCTCGGCCGCGAAACCGACGAGGACCTGACCGGGCCGGCGGTTCGCCAGCAGCTCGGCCAACACGTCGGGATTCGCCACGAGCGGGATGGAGCCCGGGGCCGCGGACTCCTTCTTGATCTTGTAGGCCTGCGGCGCCCCGGGGCGGAAGTCAGCGACCGCGGCCGCCATGACGACCACGTCCGCCGAGGGCGCGACCTCGTGGACCCGATCGCGCAGCTGCGCCGCGGAGGTGACCGGGATCGTGCGGGCGCCGGCGACCTCGGGCAGCGCGACGTTCGCCGCCACCACCGTGACGGAGGCTCCCCGCACCACGGCAGCCCTGGCCACGGCGTACCCCTGACGGCCGCTCGAGGCGTTGCCGAGGAACCGGACGGGGTCGAGGTACTCCCGGGTGCCGCCGGCCGTGACCAGGACATGCCGGCCGGCAAGATCGGGCCGCACCCCGGCCGCACCCCGGGCCAGCACCGCCATGCCGAGCGCGGCGATCTCCGCTGGCTCTGGCAGGCGGCCCGGACCCGAGTCGGCGCCGGTCAGCCGGCCCACCGCCGGCTCAACCACCACCGCTCCCCGCGCCCGCAGGGTCGCCACGTTCGCCCGGGTGGCCGGGTGCTGCCACATCTCGGTGTGCATCGCCGGCGCGTAGACGACCGGGCAGGTCGCCGTCAGCAGGGTGCCGGTGAGCAGGTCGTCGGCGCGCCCGGCGGCCGCGCGGGCCATCAGGTCCGCGGTGGCTGGCGCGACGAGGACGAGGTCGGCCTCACGGCCGATCCGGACATGGGCGACCTCGTCCGCATCGTCCCACACATCCGTGGTGACCGGGTTTCCCGACAGCGCAGCCCAAGTCGTCGCGCCGACGAACCGCAGCGCCGACGGCGTGGGCACCACCCGGACCTCGTGGCCGGACTCGGTGAACCGGCGGAGCACCTCCACCGCCTTGTAGGCGGCGATGCCGCCCGCCACACCGAGCACGACCCGGGGACGCCGAGGGTCGGACAACCCGGTGCCGGAGCGCTCCGCATCGGGCATCTCGGTCATCGGTCCTACATCAGGAGACCGGCGGGAGGCTGTCGGCGACGGTCTCGTGGGTGAGCAGGCCGGCGTTGATCTCACGCAACGCGATCGACAGCGGCTTCTCCTGCGCGTTGGTCGTCTCGACCAGCGGGCCGACGTACTCCAGCAGACCCTCGCCGAGCTGCGAGTAGTAGGCGTTGATCTGACGAGCTCGCTTCGCCGCGTAGATGACCAGGCTGTACTTCGAGTCGGTCGCCTCGAGGAGCTCGTCGATGGGGGGGTTGGTGATGCCTTCGGGATGGGCGACGGTACCGGCCACGATGTCCTTCCGGAATGGGACGTCCAAGGCGGCTGCGCCGTCCGGACAGTGCGGAGCGCAGGCTACGCGGGGGCAGGGCGGGCTGCGCGGAGGAAGCTGTACGGCATGTGGGCTGTACGGAGATGCCGGCTGCGCGGGCGACCGGTGGGCCGGACCTACGAGCCGATCATCAATGCTACCAAGCGGGCTGCCGCGGACCGCACGTCGTCGTTCACGATCACGTCGTCGAACTCCGTCTCGGCCGCGAGTTCGATGCGCGCCCGGTCCAGCCTGCGGGCGATGACCTCGGGTGACTCGGTCCCCCGACCGGTCAGCCGACGGACGAGCTCGTCGAAGGTGGGCGGGGCGAGGAAGACGAAACGGGCCTGTGGCATCGCCGAGCGCACCTGCCGGGCGCCCAGCAGCTCGATCTCCAGCAGGCAGGGCACACCCGCGGCGAGCCTTTCGAGAAGCGGACGGCGGGGGGTGCCGTAGGCGTGTCCGGCAAACATCGCGTGCTCGACGAACTCCCCGGCCTTGACCATCCGGGCGAACTCCTCGGCGTCGACGAAGTGGTACTCGACACCGTCAGTCTCACCCGGACGCGGTGGCCGCGTGGTGGCGCTGACCGAGACCCAGACCTCGGGGTGACGTTCCCGGACTGCCGCGACGACGGTGTCCTTCCCGACTCCGGACGGCCCGGACAGCACTGTAAGACCCATGGGCGCCACGATAGGACCTCTCAGTCAGTCGGCGCGCACCCGGTCATCAGTCCCCAGAGGACACGAGGACGGGACTGGTTTCCCGGGGACGGCCGGATCGGGGGAGGTTAAAGAAATGCCGCCCCCCGATCCGACCGGAAGGAAGGGCAACATCGCCGGAAGAATGTGAGTGACGCCACCCTCCCGTCAACGCCGCTACCCGCCGTAACCATGATCCGGGCTGGCGGAGTGGTTTTCCCACTCCACCGGATCAGGCCATGCCGAACTCCTCGAGGAGTGCGGCACGCTGCTTGGCGCCGAGTCCTCGCAGTCGGCGGGTCGGACTGATCCCGAGCCGTTCCCGGATCTTCTGGGCGCGTACGCGCCCCACTCCGGGAAGCGACTCAAGAACAGCCGAAACCTTCATCTTGCCGACGACCTCATCAGCCTCGGCCTGTTCCAGGACGGCGGCCAGCGTGGTCTCCGCCTTCTTCAACCGCTCCTTGAGTTCCGCACGCTGCTTACGAGCCAACGCTGCTTTCTCGAGGGCGGCGGCCCTCTGCTCGGGCGTTAGGGGCGGCAGGGGCACGGGTACGCCTCCTCAATTCGGTGATCGCGCCGCGCAAACTAGCGAGGAAGGGACTCCTCAGTCCAGCCTTGGCCATAACACTCTGATGCGAACATATTGTCAGCACAAGAGAAGGCTTTGACGGACGAAAGGGGTGGCCCACTCGTGCCGCACCCTTTCGGTCTACGGCGGCCCCACCGTACCGCTTCGTACCGCACCAGGACGAACACACCCTGGTCCCATCGGCGTCACAGCAGGTCAGCAGCCCTGCCGGCAGCGCTGAGACCTGCGGCGACGGCCCTCGCGGCGACCCCGGGGTCGGGCGCACCGGTGATCGGGCGACCCACCACGACCAGGTCAGAACCCCCCACAAGGGCAGCTTCCGGCGTCGCGGTTCGGGCCTGATCGCCGGTTTCCGACCCCGCCGGTCGCACGCCTGGAGTGATGAGAGTCACATTGCTACCAAGCTCCATACGGACCATTCGAACCTCCCGCGGACTGCACACCAGGGTGCGCGCACCGGCTTCGACCGCAAGCACGGCGAGCCTGCGGACGGCGTCGGAAGGGGGTCCGGCGAGCCCGATCGCGCTGAGCGCCGCCACATCCAGCGAGGTGAGTACAGTCACGACGGCTACCTCGACATCCGGGGCCGCCTCGATCGCCGCACGTATCATCGCCGCCCCCCCAGCCGCATGCACGGTCACGAAACGAGGGCCCAACGGGGTGATTGAGCGCATTCCCCCGGCGACCGTGGCGGGAATGTCGTGCAGTTTGAGATCGAGGAACAACTCCGGGGCACTCCCGGCGCCGCCCGCGGCGACCGCCGCGCCGCCGGCCCCGGCGAGCACGCCGGCCGCGCGCAGCGCCGTCACGATTGCCGGGCCCTCCCGGTAGAACAGCTCCAGACCGATCTTCAGCACGGCTACGGTGGGGGCGACCGCGGCGGCCCAGCGCAGCGCGGTCGCGGCGTCCGGGGCATCCAGCGCGACCGCCAGCGGCGCCCGGCCCCGCGGCGGGGTGAAGCGGGGCGCGGCCGCGCTCCTCCCGCCGGAGCTCCTCCGGCCGGCGCTCATCCGCTCCTCCTGGCCGCCGGTCCGAACACGGCGGACTCAGGCGCCGCGGACTCAGACGCCGCGGACTCAGACGCCGCGGAGCCGGAGGATTCGGGCGGCGAGCCGCCCGGTTGTCCCCCGCCCCACGCCTGCCGCAGCGCCGCGTGGTATTCCTGCAACGATCGGACCCCCAGCTCCCCCCGTACCAGCGCTTCCACGCCCTGCACGCAGGCCGCCGCACCCTGGATCGTGGTGATGCACGGAACCCCGGCACTCACGCAGGCTGTGCGGATCTCATAGCCGTCCAGGCGCGGGCCGACGCCCCACGGGGTGTTGATGACGAGGTCGATCTGCCCGGATGTGATCATCTCGACACAGTCGAGTAGCCCCTCGGTGGGGGCCCAGTGCTTGCCGAGGACGACCGCCTTGACCCCGTTGCGCCGCAACACGTCCGCGGTCCCCTCGGTGGCGTAGACGACGAAACCGAGATCCGCGAGCCGCTTGATCGGAAAAACCATCGCCCGTTTGTCCCGGTTGGCCACGGAGACGAACACCCGGCCGTAGGTGGGCAGCGAGGCGTACGCGGCGGCCTGGGACTTGGCGTACGCCGTGCCGAAGCCGTCGTCGATGCCCATCACCTCACCGGTCGACTTCATCTCCGGCCCGAGGACGGTGTCGACGCCGCGGCCACCGGCGTCACGGAAGCGCCCGAAGGGCAGCACGGCCTCCTTGACCGAGATGTGCGAGTCCAGCGGCAGGGTGCCACCGTCGCCGGAGCGCGGCAGCAGGCCCTCGGCCCGCAGCTCGTCGATGGTCGCGCCGAGCATCACCCGGGCGGCGGCCTTGGCCAGCGGCACCGTGGTGGCCTTGGAGACGAACGGCACGGTCCGCGACGCCCGGGGATTGGCCTCCAGGACGTAGAGCACATCGGACTGCAGGGCGTACTGGACGTTGAGCAGACCCCGCACCCCGACGCCCTTCGCGATCGCCTCGGTGGACGTCCGGATACGGTCGAGCTCCGAACGGCCCAGCGTGATCGGCGGCAGGGCGCAGGCCGAGTCGCCCGAGTGGACCCCGGCCTCCTCGATGTGCTCCATCACCCCGGCGAGGTAGAGCGTCTCCCCGTCGTAGAGGGCGTCAACGTCGATCTCCACCGCGTCGTCGAGGAACCGGTCGACGAGCACCGGATGTTCCGGGGAGATGGCGGTGGCCCGATCGATGTAGTCGCGCAGCATCGTGTCGTCGTAGACGATCTCCATGCCACGCCCGCCGAGCACGTAGGACGGCCGCACCAGCACCGGGTACCCGATCCGCTCGGCCACCGTGCGCGCCTCGGCGAAGGAGGTCGCCACCCCGTGCGGCGGCGAGGGCAGGCCCGCCCGGGCCAGCACACGCCCGAACAGCCCACGGTCCTCGGCCAGATGGATCGCCTTGGGCGGGGTGCCCACGACGGGCACGCCCGCCTCGGCGAGCGCCGCGGCGATGCCGAGGGGGGTCTGCCCGCCGAGCTGGACGACTACCCCGGCGAGCGGCCCGGCCTGCTGCTCGGCGTGGACGACCTCAAGCACGTCCTCGACCGTCAACGGCTCGACGTAGAGCCGGTCGGCGGTGTCGTAATCGGTGGACACCGTCTCCGGGTTGCAGTTGACCATGACGGTCTCATAGCCGGCGTCGGAAAGCGCCATCACCGCATGACAACAGGCGTAGTCGAACTCGATGCCCTGGCCGATGCGGTTGGGCCCGCTGCCGAGCACGATCACCCGCGGCCGTTCGCTCGGCGCGACCTCGGTCTCGGCGTCGTAGGCGGAGTAGTGGTATGGGGTCTCGGAGGCGAACTCCGCCGCGCAGGTGTCGACGGTCTTGAACACCGGCCGGATGCCGGTGCGGTGGCGGAACGCCCGGACCACGTCCTCGGAGGTGCCGAGGATCTCGGCGAGCTGGACGTCGGAGAACCCGGCTCGCTTGGCCCGCCGGATGCCCGCCGGATTGCGGCTGATCATCGCCGCGGTCTCGTTGAGGAAGACGAGCTGGTCGACGAACCACGGGTCGATCCCGGTGACCCGGGTGACCTCGTCGGGATCCGCGCCGGCAAGCAGCGCCTGCTGGACGGTACGCAACCGGCCGTCGTGGGGAACCCGCGCGGCTTCCAGCAGGTCGGCGGCGTCCGCCTCGGGCGGGACGAAGGAGAACACCGAGCCCGGGGCCTCCATCGAGCGCAGCGCCTTCTGCAGCGCCTCGGCGAAGCTGCGGCCAACCCCCATCGCCTCGCCGACGGACTTCATCGTCGTCGTGAGCGTCGGGTCGGCACCGGGGAACTTCTCGAACGCGAACCGCGGCACCTTCACCACGACGTAGTCCAGCGCCGGCTCGAAGGCCGCGGGCGTGGTGCGGGTGATGTCGTTGGGGATCTCGTCAAGGGTGTATCCGAGCGCGAGCTTCGCCGAGATCTTCGCGATCGGGAAGCCGGTCGCCTTCGACGCCAGCGCCGAGGACCGCGACACCCGGGGGTTCATCTCGATGACCACCTGCCGGCCCGTCGCAGGGTCGACGGCGAACTGGATGTTGCAGCCGCCGGCGTCGACGCCGACGGCCCGCATCACCGCGATCGCCATGTCCCGCATGCGCTGGTACTCGCGGTCGGTCAGGGTCATCGCCGGCGCCACCGTGATCGAGTCGCCGGTGTGCACCCCCATCGGGTCGACGTTCTCGATCGAGCAGACCACGACCACGTTGTCCGCGCGGTCGCGCATCAGCTCGAGCTCGTACTCCTTCCAGCCGAGGACCGACTCCTCCACCAGCACCTCGGTCGACGGGCTCGCGGCCAGTCCGTCCGCCGCCATCCGGCGCAACTCGCCGGAATCATGGGCGAAGCCGCTGCCGGCGCCGCCGAGGGTGAAGCTGGGTCGCACGACCACCGGGTAGGAGAACTCCTCCCCGGCGGTCAGGCACTCGGCGACGGTGTGGCAGATGGCGCTGCGCGCGGTCTCGCCGCCGACCGCGGCGACGATGTCCTTGAACGCCTGACGGTCCTCCCCGGCGCGGATCGCGTCGATATTCGCGCCGATCAGACGGACCCCGAAGCGGTCCAGGACACCGGCGTCGTGCAGGGCGACGGCGGTGTTCAGCGCGGTCTGGCCACCCATGGTGGCCAGGATCGCGTCGGGCCGCTCCCGTTCGATGATCTTCGCGACGATGTCCGGGGTGATCGGCTCGACGTAGGTCGCGTCCGCGATCTCCGGATCGGTCATGATCGTCGCCGGGTTGCTGTTGACCAGGATGACCCGCAGGCCCTCCGCGCGCAGCACCCGGCAGGCCTGGGTACCCGAGTAGTCGAACTCGCACGCCTGGCCGATCACGATCGGCCCGGAGCCGAGGACCAGGACGCTGCTCAGATCCTCATGCTTCGGCATGACCGGCCTCCCGCACAGATCGCTCACTCCGCTCCCGGCCACCCTCCCGGGTGTCCGCCATCAAAGCGCGGAACCGCTCGAACAACGGGGAGGCATCATGCGGCCCCGGCGCGGCCTCCGGATGGAACTGCACGCTGAAGGCCGGCACGTCCAGACACTCCAATCCCTCGACGACGTTGTCGTTGAGGCCGCGGTGGCTGACCACCACCCGGCCGAACGGGGTGTCGGTCACCCCGGTGAGCGGCGCCCGCACGGCGAAGCCGTGGTTCTGGCTGGTGACCGCGATCCGCCCGGTCGCCATATCCCCGACCGGCTGGTTCACGCCGCGGTGGCCGTAGGTGAGCTTGTACGTCTCGAAGCCAAGAGCGCGGGCCAGCAGCTGGTGCCCGAAACAGATCCCGAACACCGGGACACCGGCCCGCAGCACCGTCCGCAGCGCGTCAACCGCATAGTCCGCCGCCGCCGGATCGCCGGGACCGTTCGACAGGAACACCCCGTCCGGTTCCAGCGCCAGCAGCTGTTCGCCGGTGGTGCGGGCCGGCAGCACATGCACCTCGCAGCCCAGCGCGGCCATGGCGGCCGGCGTCGCGCGCTTGATGCCGAGATCGAGCGCGGCGACCTTGAACAGCGCGGCGCCCGCCACCGCCTCCACCACATAGGGGGTAGGGGTGGAGACCCGGGGCGCGAGATCCGCGCCGAGCATCTCCGGGGAGGCGCGGACCCGGTCGAGCAGGGCGTCGAGCGCCGCCGCCCGCTCGCCGTCCGCGCCGGAACCCGGGCCCGGGCCGACCGGGCCACCGTCGGCGTCGGCGTCGGCGTCGAGCACGCTGCTGATCCCGCACCGCATCGAGCCGAGCTCACGCAGGTGACGGGTCAGCGCCCGGGTGTCGATCCCGCTGATCCCCACCACACCGGCCGCGGCCAGCTCGTCGTCGAGCGTGCCCCGGG
The DNA here is from genome assembly GCF_977971845.1 of Frankia sp. CeCAU1. Lineage (NCBI taxonomy): Bacteria > Bacillati > Actinomycetota > Actinomycetes > Frankiales > Frankiaceae > Frankia > Frankia sp. CeCAU1. Next base: position 19,121 of record NZ_CDWWXA010000035.1, read on the forward strand.
CGCGCCAGTTGGAGGCCCGCCGGGCGGGGTCACGCACGACGAACCCGGCGACCTGGATCCGCTCGGACTCGTAGTCCTCGTCGTTGACGCCGGTGTTGCCGATGTGCGGGGCGGTCATGATGACGACTTGGCCGTGGAACGACGGATCGCTCAGCGTCTCCTGGTAGCCGGTCATCCCGGTGGAGAACACGGCCTCGCCGAAGGTCTCGCCGATCGCCCCGTACGCCTCGCCGACGAAGCTGCGACCGTCCTCCAGCATCAGGACCGCTCGCGTCGGCGTCGTGGTGGGAGTGCTCACCGATCCTCCTTCAGCCTGTTGACCTCACCGAGCGGTGAGGTCAACGGGTCGACCGACGACCAGCCGGGGTCAGACTGATCAAGCTGTCCCGGGTCCACCCACCCGGGGTCCGATTCCGGATCCGCCGGCCACTGATCGGGATGACGCCGCTCGGGGTGGCGCGGGTCGGAGCGGCGCGGGTCGGGGTGACCCTCATCCTGGTGTCGCCGATCGGGGAGTCGCTGGTCCGAGCGCCACCGCTCCGCGTAGAGCCGCCGGTCGGCGGGCACCGCCCGCTCGCCGCGGGCCTGGGCCCGCTCCCCCCGGGAACGCAGCCGAGGGCCGGTCCGGATCGCCGGCATCTCCTCGGTCGGTTGTCCGGAACCCGGCCGCTGCCCGGACCGGCCCACCGGCCCGGGGCCGGGCGCGACGGCCCGGGGCCGGATCCGCGGGCGGATCCGCGGTACCGCGTGCGGCGAGGTGACGTCGCCCGGTGCCAGATGCGCGGGCGGAGGGCCGATCAGGTCGTGGACGGCGCGCACCACCCTGGGCTGGCGGGCACGGTCCTCGCCGCGGAAACCGGTCTCCAACTCGTGCCCGCCGAACGACCACGCGATGACGATCAGACGCCCGGGGGCGGAGACCTTGCCGGCGTGCGCCCGCTCCAGGCGGGCACCGCGGACGGCCTCGCGCGGGATCCAGAACGCCTCGCCGGGGCGGTCCACCCGCACCCCGGTCTCGTACACGCTGACGTAGCCGCCGGCCCGCCCGCGGGCTGGGCGGGCGGCGATCCATTCCAGCCAGTGCCCGGCGTCGACGGTGCCGAGGTACATCCCGCGCAGCGGAGCGGCGAACACCGTGCCTGGTTCCGCCGGCGGGACGGGCAGCTCGGGAAGGTCCTCCTCCTGACGCTCGGCCCGGTTGCGCCACGCCCGTCGCATCGAACCGACCGCCGCGACGAACACCAGCAACAGGCCAAGCAGGAGAAGCAGGTGCAGCCCCAGGCGATCCGGCGCCCGGTCCAGGGCGACGGCGGGCCCGGCGGCCGACAGGGCCGCGCGCGAAACAGTCATACGATCTTCCCGTCGAGCACGGTGGGCCGTCCCCGCAGGAACGTGGCGCGGATCGTTCCCGGCAGCGACCGGCCCGCATAGGGCGTGTTGCGGCTGCGGCTGGCGAGCGCGTCCGGCTCGACCATCCGCCACGGCGCCGGGTCAAGCAGGGTGACGGTCGCGGGCGCGCCCACTGCTATGGAGCTCCACACCTCGGCCGCGGTTCGCGGCAGGCCACCGATCCTTGCCGGGGCCAGTGCCATCCGCTCGGCGACCCCGGCCCAGTCCAGCCGGCCCGGGATGACCATCGTCTCGATGACCACCGACAGCGCCGTCTCGAGACCGAGCATGCCGGGACGCGCGGCGGCCCACTCCGTCTCCTTGTCCTCCAGCGCGTGCGGAGCGTGGTCGGTGGCGACGCAGTCGATCGTGCCGTCGGCGAGCCCGGCGCGCAGCGCGGCGACGTCCTCGGCGGTGCGCAGCGGCGGGTTGACCTTGTAGACCGGGTCGAACGAGCAGACCAGGTCGTCGGTGAGCAGCAGGTGGTGCGGGGTCACCTCGGCGGTGACGTTCCAGCCCTTCGCCTTGGCCCACCGGATGATCTCCACCGATCCGGCGGTGGAGACGTGACAGACGTGCAGGCGGGAGCCTACGTGCCCGGCCAGCAGCGCGTCCCGGGCGATGATCGCCTCCTCGGCGACCGCGGGCCACCCCGGCAGCCCCAGCCTGGCGGCCACCGTGCCCTCGTTCATCTGGGCGTTCTCGGTCAGCCGCGGTTCCTGCGCATGCTGGGCGATCACCCCGTCGAACGCCTTGACGTACTCCAGCGCCCGGCGCATGAGCAGCGCGTCCGACACGCAGTGCCCGTCGTCGGAGAAGACCCGCACGCCCGCCGCGGAGGAGGCCATGGCGCCGAGTTCGGCGAGCCGCTCGCCGGCAAGCCCGACGGTGACCGCGCCGACCGGCCGGACATCGCAGTGACCCGCGTCCAGGCCGAGCCGCCACACCTGCTCGACGACCCCCGCGGTGTCGGCGACCGGATTGGTGTTCGCCATCGCGAACACGGTGGTGTAGCCACCGAGGGCCGCGGCGCGGGTGCCGGAGGCGACCGTCTCGGCGTCCTCCCGGCCGGGTTCCCGCAGGTGGGTGTGCAGGTCGACCAGGCCGGGGAGCAGGATCAGCCCGTCCGTGTCCAGCACGGTGGTGCCGGCGGGCAGTCCCCCGGCCCCGGCGTGCGTGGAGCCGGCCGGTCGCCAGGCGGCCACCACCCCGTCCGCGAGAACGACGTCGACGGGGTCCTCGCCGAGCGGGCGGACCCGCCGCAGGACCCAGGAGGTCCCCGCCGACGTCCCCACCGGCGTTTCCTCCGACGTCTCCGCCGCGGGCGTCGTCATGAGACCTCCCCGGAACCACCCAGCAGCAGGTACAGCACGGCCATCCGCACGCTCACCCCGTTCGCAACCTGTTCCACGACTGTCGACCGGGCGGAGTCGGCGACCCGAGAGGCGATCTCCATCCCGCGTACCATCGGGCCGGGATGCATCACCAGGGCGTGGTCGGGCAACATCTCCGCCCGGTCGGCATCCAGCCCGTAGCGCCGGCTGTACTCCCGTTCGGTCGGGAAGAAGGCCGCGGGCATCCGCTCCCGCTGGACCCGCAGCATCATCACCACGTCGCTCTTGGGCAGCACGGCGTCGAGGTTGTACGACACCTCGACCGGCCACGAGGAGATCCCGAGGGGCAACAACGTCGGCGGGGCCACGACGGTCACCGTCGCGCCCAGCGTGGCGAGCAGCCACACGTTCGATCGCGCCACCCGGGAATGCAGCACGTCGCCGACGATGGTGACGGCGAGGCCGTCGATCCGGCCGAGCCGGCGGCGCATGGTGAAGGCGTCGAGCAGGGCCTGGGTCGGGTGCTCGTGAGTGCCGTCTCCCGCGTTCACCACGCTGCCGCGTACCCAGGAGGCCAGTCGGTGCGGCGCGCCACTCGCGGCATGCCGGCAGACCACGGCGTCGGCACCCATCGCCTCAAGGGTCTGCGCCGTGTCCTTCAGACTTTCGCCCTTCGACACGCTTGACCCGCGCGCCGAAAAATTGATCACATCGGCCGACAGTCTCTTGGCGGCTACCTCGAAGGACGTGCGGGTGCGGGTGGAGTCCTCGAAGAACAGGTTGACGACGGTGCGGCCCCGCAGGGTCGGCAGTTTGCGCACCGATGCCTCGGCGACCCGCGCCATCCGTTCGGCGGTGTCCAGCACCAGCAGCGCGTCGTCCCGGTCGAGATCCTCGGTCGACAGGAGATGGCGGTTCACGCCCGTCCCCCAAACCCAGCTTGTGCTCCCCGCACGGCACTTCCCCCGATCATGGCTGGTTCCCGGGGGGCGCGTCGTCGGCGCCGTCCCCCCCGGCGGCCGAGAGGATCAGCACGCCGTCGGCGCCGTCGATCTCCCGCAGCCGGACGGCCACCGACTCCCGGCGCGAGGTCGGCATGTTCTTCCCGACGTAGTCGGCGCGGATCGGCAGCTCGCGATGGCCCCGGTCGACCAGGACCGCGAGCTGGACGGCACGCGGCCGGCCGTAGGCGGCCAAGGCGTCCAGCGCCGCCCGCACCGTGCGCCCGGAGTAGAGGACGTCGTCGACGAGGATCACCACGCGGCCGTCGACACCACCCTCGGGAATGTCGGTCACCTCGAGGGGACGCACGCCGCGCAGTCGCAGATCGTCGCGGTACATGGTCGGGTCAAGGGAGCCAACCGGGAGACGCACCCCCTCGACGGCCTGCACCCGCTGTGCCAGCCGGTGCGCAAGGGGTACCCCTCGGGTGGGTACTCCGAGCAGGACGACCCCGGCGCCACCGGAGGTCTTCTCGAGAATCTGATGCGCCATCCGGCTGACGATCCGGGTGATGTCGTCTGCGGACAGTACTGCCCGGGCGGTGCCGGGACGGCGCGATGCGGGGTCGCTCGCGGCAGCCGGGGCCACGCGGCATCCCTCCTTCCCCGCCTCACGGGACGGTCCTTAAAGGAGTGGTCCCAGCGACGTTACCAGGGCCCTCGGGACGTGTGAGGATCTCGCCGCCGGACGCCGACGCCCCTGGCGCCCGGCGCGACGACGGGTCGCCCACCGGTCCGGACAGCGTGGGACGTTATTGCCGCGCCAACCACGCAGCATCATGTTGTCACTACTTGTCACTGGGTTCGATGCCGTCGCCACAGCGGTGGCGGCATCCGGAAGTTCCCACCGCTCAGGCGTAGGGCGCAACCAGAGGGCTACAGAAAGTGGTACAAAGAAAGAGGCGACACGACCCCCCGGGTGTCGAGCGTCAACCCGGCGGGCACTACTATCGGTAACCGCCGGCGGCACGAGCCCCGGTTCCAACTGATCGACCACGACAGGAGTGGGCACTCCGATGTCCGACTATGCGAAGGCGCTCGGTACTCGGCTGCGCGCGATACGCACCCAGCAGGGGCTCTCGCTTCATGGCGTCGAGGAGAAGTCGCACGGTCGGTGGAAAGCCGTCGTCGTGGGTTCCTACGAACGTGGGGACCGCGCCGTCACCGTGCAACGCCTCTCCGAGCTCGCGGAATTCTACGGCGTTCCGGTGGGGGAGCTTCTTCCCGAGGGTTCCACCGTCGCTCCGCTGGAGCAGTCTCCTCGGATCGTTCTCGACCTTGAGCGTCTCTCCCAGGTTCCCAAGGAGCAGGGTGGTCCGCTCGCCCGGTACGCGGCGACCATTCAGAGCCAGCGCGGCGACTACAACGGCCGGGTGCTCTCGATCCGGTACGAGGACCTGCGCTCGCTCGCGGTAATCTACGACACCTCGCCGAGCAAGCTCACCGAGCAGCTCGTCTCCTGGGGCGTGCTGTCTCCGGAGCAGGGCGCGGACGCCGCGGCGACCGACGTCTAGCCTCGCTCCGGTATCGCGGTACCGGTACCGCGATACCGGTACCACAGTCCGCTGGCTCGCATCCGCGCCACCCGCGGCACACGTATCCGGGGAAGGACCCGGTACGTCGCCTGGGCGACGTACCGGGAACGCCGATCCCGGTTCCCTCCGATCCCGGTTCCCTCCCGGCAACCGGGCAACCCCGGTGGACCGCCGTTACGACGGCTGGCCGGGAATTGAATCCACCGCCGATCCCCGTCCGGTCGACTCGGCCGGGGTGGCCGGGCCCTTTCCCTCGACCAGACTCGCGAGCAGCCCGTTGACAAACGCCGGCGACCGGTGGGTGGAGAGGTTCTTCGCCAGTTCCACGGCTTCGTCGATGGCGACCCGATCCGGGACGTCGGGACGCCAGAGCAGTTCCAGCACGGCAATCCGCAGAATGTTGCGGTCGACCGGCGGCATCCGCTCCAACGTCCAACCCTCGGCGTACCGGGCGATCCGCTCGTCGATCTCCCCGCGGCGCTCGACGACCCCCTCGACCAGCTCGACGGCGTATTCCGACACCGGTGGATCGGACTGGGCCAGCCGGGCAGCGAGGATCTCCGGCACGGCGCTCGCGCGCACGTCCGCTTCGTAGAGGATGTCCAGTGCCCGTTTACGGGCCTTGGACCTGGCGCTCAGCTCGTCACCCGGCCCAGGTACCGGCCGTCACGCGTGTCGACCTTGACCTTTTCCCCACTGGTGATGAACAGCGGCACGTTGATGGTGGCGCCCGTCTCCAGGGTGGCCGGCTTCGTCCCGCCGGTCGAGCGATCGCCCTGCACCCCCGGGTCGGTCTGCGAAATGGTCAGCTCGACGCTGGCCGGCAGTTCGACATAGAGCGGGGCGCCGTCGTGTAGCGCGACGGTGGCCACGGTGTTTTCCAGCATGTAGTCGGCCGTCCCACCGACGACATCCGGCGGGATCGGGATCTGATCGTAGGACTCGCTGTCCATGAAGACGAAATCGGCACCGTCCCGGTAGAGGTAGGTCATCTCGCGGCGGTCGACGGTCGCGACGTCAACCTTGACCCCGGCGTTGAAGGTGCGGTCGACGACCTTCCCGGTGAGCACGTTCTTCAGGGTCGTGCGAACGAACGCCCCACCCTTACCCGGCTTGACGTGCTGGAAACCGACGACGTTCCACAACACCCCGTCGATGTCGAGCGTCATGCCGTTCTTCAGGTCGTTGGTGGTCGCCACTGCGCGCGTTCTCCGTTTCCATCGCCGTACGCCGACGGCGGGTGTGGTCGTTCCCCGGACCCTCGTGCGAGGACCGCGGTGCTCTCTCCCCAGGCCATCCCCAGGCCGCTTCCATCTTCAGGCCGCTTCCGGACCCCCCGCCACCGGGCGAACGCACCGGGCGCGGACACCGGGCGCGGACGTGGCGGCGATCCTACAAACCGCCGCGACGAGTCTACCGACCCTCGGCGACAGTGGTGAACGCCGCGATCAGCAGGCCAGCGTCCGGATTGTCCAGGATGACGGTGCGGCCCTGCGCCTCGAGGCCGACGAAACGCATCCGCCGTCCCCGCGCCTTCTTGTCGACCCGCATCGCGTCGAGCAGCGCCGCCCACCGGTCGCCCCGGTAGGTCACCGGCAGGCCGATGCGGGTCAGCAGCTCACGGTGCCGGTCGGCGGTGGCGTCGTCGAGGCCGACGACGAGCCGGGACAGCTCCGCCGCAAACACCATGCCCACCGAGATCGCCGCGCCGTGCCGCCAGCTGAAGTGCTCGACCTTCTCGATGGCGTGACCGAGGGTGTGACCATAGTTGAGGATCTCCCGCCGGCCGTCCTCCCGCGGATCGCCGGAGACCACCTCGGCCTTGACCCGGATGGACCGCTCGATCAGCTCGGGCAGATGCGCGGCGCCGGTCGGATCGGCGTCGAGCAGATCGAGGATCGCCGCGTCGGCGATGAAACCGGTCTTGACGACCTCGGCGAGCCCGGCGCGTACCTCGACGGCCGGCAGAGACTCCAGCGCCGCCAGATCGCACAGCACGCCGAGCGGCTGGTGGAAGGCCCCGACCAGGTTCTTGCCCGCGTCGATGTCGATGCCGGTCTTCCCGCCGACCGCCGCGTCGACCATGCCGAGCACGGTGGTCGGCACCTGGACGACGTCCACCCCGCGCAGCCAGCTCGCGGCGACGAACCCGGCCAGGTCCGTCACGGTGCCGCCGCCGAGGCCGATCACCATGTCGTCCCGGGTGAAGCCGATCCGGCCGAGCACGTCCCAGCAGAAGCCGGCAATCCGCAGCTGCTTGGCCTCCTCGCCGTCGGGCACCTCGATGGCGTGCGCCTCCACGCCCGCGTTCTCCCGCAGGTCGGCGACGACGGCGTCCGCGGTGGCCCGCAACGCCCCGGGATGGATCACCGCGGCGCGGGTCCGCCCGACGACGGTCTCGGCGAGCTCGCCGAGCAGGCCCACCCCGAGCACGACGTCGTAGGGACGCCCGCCGCCCGGCCGTACCGGGATCCGCACGATGCCGGAGGCCTTCACCTGCATACTCACCGTTTGCCCCCTGCGGCGTCCGCCGCCTCGTCCGGTTCGCTGCCCGCCGCGAGCAGCGGGCCCAGGGCCGCCGCCACCAGGTCGGTCACCTCGTCCGGCTCGTGCCCCGCGGTGTCGATCACCACCGTCGCCACCTCGGCGTAGAGCGGCCGGCGCGCCCTGAGCAGGGCTGCGAGCCGCGTGCGGGGCCCCTCGACCAGCAGTGGACGGTCCCGGGCGAGGCCCACCCGCCGCACCGCGTCGGAAACTCCCACCTCAAGATAGACGACCCGGTGCCCGGCCAGCAGGGTCCGGGTCTCGGCGTCGAGCACCGCTCCCCCGCCGAGGGCCAGGACCCCCCGGTGATCCGCGAGCGCGGCCGCCACCGCCCGGCGCTCGGCCAGCCGGAAGTACTCCTCACCATGATCGAGAAAGATGTCCGCGACGGTGGTGCCGAGCGCCGCCTCGATGTCGGCGTCGGTGTCGCGGAAACCCACCCCCCACCGCCGCGCCAGCTGGGTGCCCACCGTCGTCTTCCCCGCTCCGGGCGCTCCGACCAGCACCACCATCGGCCCCGTCCAGGCCATCGGCCCCGTCCAAGCCATCGGCCCCGTCCACGCGTCCGTCGCCGGCTCCCCCACGATGATCCTCTGTCTTCGCCGCCTGCCGATTTCCGCCGCCGATCAGCGGATGACCAGGGACTTCAGGTACCCCTCGTAATTGCGCCGGGTCTCCTCCACCGAGTCCCCCCCGAACTTCTCCAGCGCCGCGTCGGCGAGCACGAGGGCGACCATCGCCTCCGTCACCACCCCGGCCGCGGGCACCGCGCACACGTCGGACCGCTGGTTGATCGCGACCGCCGCCTCGCCGGTGGACACGTCCACCGTGGACAACGGCCTGGTCAGCGAGGAGATCGGCTTCATCGCCACCCGCACGCGCAACGGCTCGCCCGTGGTCATGCCGCCCTCGACCCCGCCGGCCCGGTCAGTCGCCCGCCGCACCCGCCGGCTGCCGGCACCGGCCGGCTCGATCTCGTCGTGCGCCCCGGAACCCCGCCGCCGCGCGGTGGTGAAACCGTCCCCGAACTCGACGCCCTTGATCGCCTGAATGCCCATCAGCTCGCCCGCGATCCGGGCGTCGATGCGCCGGTCGCCGTGCACGTAGCTGCCGAGCCCGGGCGGGCAGCCGTACGCCAGCACCTCGACGATGCCGCCGAGGGTGTCCGCGTCGGCGTGGGCCGCGTCGATCTCGGCGACCATCCGCACGCTGGTCGCCTGGTCGGCACAGCGGACCGGGTCCGCGTCCACCGCCGCCAGCGACGTCGGGGCGGGCACCCCCGGGGGCACCTCGACCGCGCCGATCGCGACGACATGCGAGATCACCTGGATGCCGTAGGCCTGCCGCAGCAGTGCCTTGGCCGCGGTGCCGAGCGCGACCCGCGCGGCGGTCTCCCGGGCGCTGGCGCGCTCCAGCACGGGCCGGGCGTCGTCGAACCCGTACTTCTGCATGCCGGCGAGATCGGCGTGGCCGGGCCGGGGCCGGGTCAGCGGGGCTGCGCGGCCCAGGCCCGCCAGCGCCGCCGGATCGACCGGGTCGGGCGACATGACCCGCTCCCACTTGGGCCACTCGGTGTTGCGGACGACCACGCTGACCGGGCCGCCGAGGGTGACGCCGTGGCGGACTCCACCGAGCAGCTCGACCTCGTCACGCTCGAAGCTCATCCGCGCGCCGCGACCGTACCCGAGCCGGCGGCGGGCCAGCTCGGCGGAGATGTCGGAACTGGTCATCCGGATCCCGGCGGGCAGCCCCTCGACCGTCGCCACCAGGGCGGGACCATGGGACTCCCCCGCCGTCAGCCAACGCACCATGACCCCAGTCTTTCACGCTCACCGCCCCTGTCACGACCGCGATCAGGCAGGACAACCGGAATCAAACGGAACTATCAGGATCAAGTAGGACGACCGAGATCAGCCGGCGCGACCGAGGACGGCGAGCAGCGTCCCGGCGAGCAGAAAGGGACCGTAGGCGATGCGGTCATGCCGGCCGACCCGGCCCGCCACGAGCAGCGCGCTCGCCCAGAGCCCCCCGAGGACGATGCCGGCGAACAGCCCGAACACCACACTCGGCCAGCCGAGCCAGCCCAGCGCACCGCCCAGCAGGCCGGACACCTTGACGTCCCCGCGCCCGAGCCCCGCCCTCGGCAGGCAATGCACCCCCAGGAAGATCACCCAGACGGCAGCCGCGGCCATCCCGGCGCGCAACAGACGGCCGGGCTCGCCGGTGAGCAGCGCGGCGAGGCCGAACAGCCCGGCGAGCACCGGATAGGACGGCAGTACCAGATGGTCGGGCAGGCGGTGCACCCGAAGATCGATCACGGCCAGCCAGACCCCGACGACCGCCAGATACACATAGGCCGGCAACCAGCTCGGATGATCGTGCAGGGCGACGGTCACGGCCGCGGCGACCAGCACCGTCACGGCACCGAGCGCCGCCGCCCCGGGCGCCTCCCGGTGCGGGGCCTGCCCGGGCAGCGCCGGCACGCCGGCCACGATCCGGCGACCGAACGGCAGGGCGGCGAGCGCAGGAAGGGCGATCAACGTGCTGAGCGCGCCGCCCGGCACCACTCCCGGCACCGCTATCCGCCGGCAGGTCCACCGCGGCCGCGGGGACCGCTCCCCGCGAGACCGTGGCCGGCCGGCGCGCCGACCTCCACCGCCGGGGGCCTGTTCCCCCGCGTCCGCTCGTCCAGCGCGGCCTGACCCGCGGCCAGCAGAACGCTGGTGGGAACCACCTGCCCGGTGAAGTGCTCGACCTGCCCCACGGCCTGGGCGGCGAGGATCTCCAGGCCACCTGCGACCCGGGCACCGGCCCGGTAGGCCGCGGCGGCCAGCGCCGTGGGCCAGGGATGATAGAGCAGTTCTACGAGCTGACAGGCTGGCGGCCACGGTCCGGTGGCGAGCCCGTCGGTCGCGCCGGCGGGCGTGGTGGAGATGACCAGGTCCGGGCCGGCCGGCAGGCCTGCGGCCAGCAGATCCCAGGGCAGCGCGGTGACCTCGACGCCCAGCCGCGACCCGATCTCCGCCACCTCCGCCACGGCGGCGGGCCGGCGGGCGACGACGCCGAGGCGGGTGCAGCCCGCCGCGGCGACCGCCGCGACCGCGGCGCGGGCCGTGCCACCGGCACCGAGTACGAGCGGCTGGCCTGGGACCGCGCCGCGCATCACCCGGCGCAGCGCCATGCCGATGCCGTCCACGTCGGTGTTGTAGCCGCGCAACCGGCCGGCGGGCCCGACGACGACCGTGTTGACGGCGCCGATGACCGCCGCCGTCGCGTCCACCTCGTCGAGCAGGTCGAGCGCGACGGTCTTGAGCGGCATGGTCAGGGACAGCCCGACCCAGCCCGGATCCGTGCGGACCCGGGTGAGCATCGCGGCGAGCCCGGTCTCGTCGCAGTGCACGGCGGTGTACGTCACCGCGAGACCGAGCTTGGCGTAGGCGGCGGCATGCAGCAGCGGGGAGAGCGAATGGTCCACCGGTGCCCCGAGCACGGCGGCGCGGGTGGGGCCCGACGGCGGCGCGGTGGCCGCGACGGTCGCCGGCGCTTCCACGGGCCGACGACGGCACTCAGGGGGCCGACGGCGGGCCGGGGTAGTGCCGGCGGGAACGATCTCCGGCACTACCGGGCCCTCCTCATGCTTGCGGGCCTCATGCTCGCGGCTTCCCTCGCACTACTCACGACCTCCTTCACGCCGGTACTGGGCCTCTGCCTGCTCCCACTCCCGCTCCGTGGTGGCGAAGACCGTCACCTTGCTCTGCGGCATGGAGACGAAATAGAACCACGATCCGTCGGCCGGTTCCAGTGCCGACCGCAGCGCCCAGACGCCGGGGTTGGAGATTGCGCCCGGCGGCAACCCTTTCACGGCCCGCGTGTTGTACGGGTTGTTCTGGGCGAGTTGTTCCTTGGTCAACGGCCCCTCGTACCCGTCCGTGGCGTAGCGGGTGGTCGAGTCCATGTCGAGCCGGCCAAATCTTCCCGATGTGTCCCTGAGCCGATTGTAGATCACCCGGGCCACCTTCGGACCCTCGTCGCGGTTGGCCACCTCCTTCTCGATGATCGAGGCGATGGTGACGATGTCCTTCGGCGGGACCCCGAGCGCGGCGGCCCTGCCCTCCAGATCGATCGCCGCGGTCTCCCGCTTGAAGCGGTCGACGAAGGAGCGCAGCAACTGCTTGGGCGTGGCCCCGGGCACGAGGTCGTAGGTAGACGGGAAGAGATAGCCTTCCAGCAGGTTCGGCGGCGCGTAGGACGGCAGGCCCAGCTGGGCGGGGTTCTTCGCGATCGCCTCCAGGTCCGCCATCGACGTGCCCGGGAGGCGTTCATGCAGTGCCGTGAGGACCTCACGGACGGTCATGCCCTCTTTGATGACGAACTTGAACGGCGCGGACGAGGCAGGGTCGAGCAGGGCCTCGAGCGCCGCGGCGGCGCTCATCCTGGTGTGCAGACGGTAGGTGCCCGGCTGGATGCCCAGCGACTTCGGATTCGCGGTGGCGGCCTTGACGAACGCGGCGACACTCGCGGTCACGTTCGCGTCGTGCAGCTCCCCGGCGATCTCCCGGGTACTCGCCCCGGCCGGGATCTGGACCATCGCGATGCCCTCGCCGGAGCCGGAGTAGTCGGCGGGCTCGCCAGCCGAGATGTGCCCGACGACCTTCCCCACCCCGTAGATCCCCAGTCCCAGCAGGGCGGCGACCACGACAAGCACCGCGATGAGCTTCGGCAGCGCGCGACCGCGCCGGCCGCCGTCGGGACCGGGCTCGTCCCAGCCGCCGCCGTCGTCCCAGGCGCGGCCGTCCCAGGCGCGGTGGTCCCAGTCGACCCCGGCACGGTCGTCCGGGTACTGATCATCGGCGTAGTGTTCATCCGAGTAACGATCACCGCGCTGGCGGGCCCGACGGCGACGCGAGTAGGGGTCCTCGTCGAGCATCTCGTCGAGGTCGCCGCCGGTCACCTCTCGTCCGACGGCGGGACAACACCGTCCGGAGCCCGGACCACGCCGTCCGGACCCGCGGCCGGGGCGGCACACCCGATCACGCCGGGCGCGGCGCTCCCCCGGCGGCTGTCCAGGTCGTGCTGCAGGATCTGCACGGCTGCCTCCTGATCCACGAGACTCCGGCGGGCACGCGAACGAACGCCACGCTCGGCCATCCTGCGATGAGCCGCAACCGTGGTGAGCCGCTCGTCCACAAAACGCACGGGGACGGGTGCGATCCGCTCGGCGAGTACCTCGGCGTACTGCCGCACCAGCCGGACCGCCCGGCCTTCCTGCCCGGACATCTGTCTGGGCAGGCCGACCACGACCTCTACAGCCTGCCGCTCCCGGACGATGAGGACGAGCTGATCTATGTCCGCATTGCCCCGCCTGTCCCTGGCCAGGGTAGTCACCGGAACCGCGAGCACGCCGCCCGGGTCGCTCGCGGCGACCCCGACCCGCACCGAGCCGACATCGACCCCGATCCGCACCCCGGGCCGGGAGCCCGAGCCGCTCACCGCGAGGCGTGCTCGGCCACCAGCCCCCGCAGCCTGGCGAACACCGCCGGCACCAGCTGTGGGTTCCCCCCGCCGCCCTGGGCCACGTCCGGCTTGCCGCCGCCCTTGCCACCCAGGCTCGCCCAGGACTGCCGCACCAGGTCACCGGCGCGCAGCCCCCGGCCGCGCGCGGCGTCGTCGGTCACCACGACGATCGACGACCCGTCGGCCTTGGCCACGGCGACGACGGCGGGCCGCCCCGCCAGCCGCCCACGCACGTCCAGCGCCAGCAGCCGCACGTCGTCGGGGGCGGTGCCGGCGGGCACCTCGGCGGTGACCACGGCGACGCCAGCCACCTCCTCGGCACCCTCGGCCAGCGCCCCGGCCCCGGCGAGCACCGCGGCGGCCCGCAGTCGTTCCAGCTCCCGCTCGGCGTCGCGCAGCCGGCCGACGATGTCGGTGACCCGGTCCACCAGCTCATCCGGACGGGCCTTCAGCGCGCTGGACAGCTGCGACACCAGGAGATGCTCGCGCGCCAGGTAGCGGAAGGCGTCGAGGCCGACCAGCCCCTCAACTCGGCGGGTGCCCGCGGAGATCGACGCCTCCGACAGCAGCTTCACCGCGCCGAGCTGCGCGGAGCTCGCGACGTGCGTGCCACCGCACAGCTCGCGGGCGTAGTCGCCCACGTCGACGACCCGTACGGCGTCGCCGTACTTCTCGCCGAACAGCGCCATCGCGCCGAGCCGGCGGGCCTCCTCCTGCGTGGTTACGAAAGCCCGCACCGGCAGGTCACGCAGGGCAACCTCGTTGATCTCGTCCTCGACGTCGGCGAGCACCGACGGCGGCACCGCGCCGAGGGCGTGGAAGTCGAACCGCAGCCGGCCCGGGGAGTTCAGCGAACCGGCCTGGGTCGCGCCCTCGCCCAGCGCGCGGCGGAACGCGGTGTGCACGAGATGGGTGGCGGTGTGCGACCGGGACACCGCGCGGCGACGATCGGCATCCACCTCCGCGAACACCTCCGCGCCGAGCCGCAGCTCGCCGCCGAGCACCCGCACCCGGTGCAGGACCAGGTCGGGCACGGGCCGCTGGACGTCGAGCACCTCGACCTCGCCGCCGTCGAAACGCAGCCGACCGAGGTCGGGCTCCTGGCCGCCGCTCTCGGCGTAGAAGGGGGTCGCGTCGAGCACGACCCCGACCTCAGTGCCCTCCCCCGCCGCCGCCAGCCCCGCGCCGTCGGCGATGCCGACGAGGCCCACCACGCCGGAGGTCCGGCTGAGCTCCTCGTACCCGGTGAAGGTCGTTGGGCCGGAACGGGCCAGGATCGGCCGGAACGCGGACAAATCGACGTTGCCGATCCGCCGCGCGGCCCGGTCCGCCTTCGCCGCCTGCCGCTGGCGGTCCATCAGCCGGTGGAAACCCGCCTCGTCAACGGAAAGGCCCGCCTCAGCGGCCATCTCCAGTGTCAGGTCGATCGGGAAGCCGTAGGTGTCGTGCAGCTTGAAGGCCGCCTCGCCGCCCAGCGTGGTCGAGCCCAGGGATCGGGCCTGGCGCGCCGCGGTGTCGAAGATCGTGGTACCGGTGCGCAGCGTCTCGGCGAACGTCTGCTCCTCCGCGACGGCGACCCCGGTGATCGTCTCGGCGTTGTCGAGCAGTTCGGGGTAGATCGTCCCCATCGCCGACCCGACGACCGCGAACAGCTCGCTCATCACCGGCTCGTGGGCGCCGAGCAACCGGGCGTTACGGATCGCCCGGCGCAGCATGCGGCGCAGCACGTAGCCGCGCCCCTCGTTGGAGGGGACGACGCCGTCGGAGATCAGCATCGCGGCGGTGCGGGTGTGGTCGGCGATCACTCGCAACCGCACGTCATCGGCGGGGTCCGCGCCGTAGCGCCGCCCGGTCAGCCAGCCGGCGGCGTCGAGCACCGGCCGGGAGATGTCGATCTCGTAGAGGTTGTCGACACCCTGGAGGATGGTCGCCATCCGCTCCAGGCCCATCCCGGTGTCGATGTTGCGGGCCGGCAGCTCACGCTCGATCGGATAGTCGTACCCGGCGCCCTCGCCCCGCTCGTACTGCATGAAGACGAGGTTCCAGACCTCGAGATAGCGCTCCTCGTCCGCGATCGGACCGCCCTCACGGCCATAGGCGCAGCCGCGGTCGAAGTAGATCTCGCTGCACGGCCCGCACGGCCCGGGCACGCCCATCGACCAGAAGTTGTCCTCCTTGCCGCGGCGCTGGATGCGCTCGGCGGGCAGCAGCTCGCGCCAGATCCCCTCGGCCTCGTCGTCGTCGAGGTAGACCGTCGCCCACAGGTCGTCGGCCTTGAAGCCGAACCCTTCGGTGAGCAGGTCGAAGGCGAACGGGATCGCCTCGGCCTTGAAATAGTCGCCGAACGAGAAGTTGCCGCACATCTGGAAGAAGGAGGCGTGCCGCGCGGTGTGCCCGACATTTTCGATGTCGACCGTCCGGACGCATTTCTGCACGCTGGCCGCCCGCGGCCACGGCGCCGGGAGATCCCCGAGAAAATAGGGCTTGAACGGCACCATGCCGGCGTTGACCAGCAGCAACGTCGGATCCTGGGCCACCAGTGAGGCGCTCGGGACGACGGTGTGCCCGCGCCGGGCGAAGTGGTTGAGAAAGCGGCTACGGATCTCGGCCGTGTCCATCGGGTTCACGTCGTCCAGACTCGTGGGAAGAGGTTCGACATCCCGGGGTGGCGTGCTGTGGTCGGGCGCGCCTTCCGGGCTGCGGTGAGGGCGGGTGCCCCCGGCCCGCGGGCGAGGGAGTCCTCAGGGCCGCCGGGCGCCGGGGACGAGCCGCATCGTGCGTTCGGCGTCGTCGAGGTCAGCGGGGTAGCGCGGCGCGCCGGAGCCGGCGACCTGCGCCGCGGCGTCCCGGAGCGGGGCAGCCCCGACCGCGTCGCCTCGGTCTGCTTCGTCGCCTCGGTCTGCTTCGTCGCCTCGGTCTGCTTCGTCCGGATCACCGTCGAGGCCGAGCGCGACACGGATCTCCTCCTCCCGCTCGGCCGCGGCCTCGCGCACGTCCGCGAGGAACTCCTGTACCGACTGTACGAGAGAGCCGGCCAGACTCGTCGGCGTCAGGGAGGCTGCGGCCTTAGCCACCTGGCGCACCACCACGACGCCGGCCGCCGCCCCGAAAGCGAGATAGAAGATCCTCGACATCTACCGGTCTCCCCTACGCCCGCCCACCGCGCCGGCGGCCGTGGACACCGACGGGGTCTTCTCGCCCGCGGGCTGCGAGCCGCCGCGCCCGGCCTGCCGCCGCGCCGCCTTCTCGGCCTTCATCTGGGCCGTCACCCGGGACTCGACCTCCGAGCGGGTCCGCTTGGCCGCCGCCTTGCGCACGCCGTAGCTGAACGCCGCGACGCGCACCATCGGGCCGCCGAGCGTCGCCGCGAACAACGACGTCAGCGAGGAGACGTTGGTCGTGATCGACTGCACGTTCGCCGTGATCGCGTCGACCCGGTCGAGTTCCTTGTTGACATGCGAGAGCGCCAGATTGACCTCGTCGACCGTCGCGCCGGCCTGCCTGACCCGGGCGGTTCCCTCGTCGAGGGCGAGACCGGTCTGGCGTACCCGGGCCGCGGCCTCATCGAAAATCTTGCCAAGCTTGAGCAGGACGTAACAGCCGAAGAGGACGAGCACCGCGAACGCGCCCGACGCGATCAGGCCCGCGACCGCACCACCGGACATATGTGCTCCTGCCTCCATCGTCGTTGGGCCGGTCCCACCCCACCCGATTCGATCCGCCGTGCCGCGGGCGCCACCCAGCCGACGCTCCTGGAGTGACCTTACCGAGACGGCTACCGGGGCCACGGGTAGCCCCCACGAGAGGAGTCAGGACGGCGAGGAGAACGGTGGGGACGAGCCCGGGGACGGCGGTGGGTCACCGCGCACGACGCCACGCAGCTCATGGACCCGATCGGCCGCGCGGCGCTCGAAGCCGTTACCGCTCGGCTGGTAGTAGTCGGTCGAGGTCAGCCCGTCCGGCGGGTACTGCTGACGCACGACGTTGCCGGGGGCGTCGTGCGGGTACCGGTAGCCCGCGCCGTGGCCGACCCGCCGCGCGCCGCGGTAGTGGGCGTCGCGCAGATGCGCGGGCACCGGTCCGGCCCGCCCGGCACGAACATCCGAGGTGGCGGCGTCGATCGCCCGGATCACCGCGTTCGACTTGGGCGCCAGCGCCAGGTGGATGACCGCCTGCGCGAGCGCCAGGCGGGCCTCGGGCAGGCCAACGAACTCCAGCGCCTGGCTGGCCGCGACCGCGACACCGAGCGCGCCCGGATCGGCCATGCCAATATCCTCACTGGCAAGGATGATCATCCTCCGGGCGACGAACCGGGGATCCTCGCCGGCCTCCAGCATCCGCGCGAGGTAGTGGAGGGCCGCGTCGACGTCGCCGCCCCGCATCGACTTGATGAAGGCACTGATCACGTCGTAGTGCTGGTCCCCGGACCGGTCGTAGCGCACTGCGGCCCGGTTGACGGCCCGCTCCAGCAGGTCGAGATCGAGCCGTGGCCGCGGGTCGACGAGCGCCTCGGCGTCTGCCCCGGCATCGGCACCCGCTCCGGCCTTCCCACCCGGTCCGGACTCGCACTCATGGGCTTCGAGCAGCGCCTCGGCCCCGGCCTCCAGGGTGGTGAGGGCCCGGCGGGCGTCACCTCCGGCAAGGCGGACCACGTGCTCGCGGGCCTCGTCGGACACCGACAGCCGCCCGTCGTACCCCCGCGGGTCGCGCAGCGCCCGGGCCAGCACCCCGCGGATGTCGTCGTCGGTCAGCGGCTCCAGCGTCAGCAGCAACGACCGGGACAGCAGGGGGCTGACCACGGAGAAGAAGGGGTTCTCGGTGGTGGCGGCGACCAGAGTGACCCAGCCGCGCTCGACCGAGGGCAGCAGCGCGTCCTGCTGCGTCCGGGTGAACCGGTGAACCTCGTCGATGAACAGCACCGTGCGCGCACCGGACGTTGACAGCGTCTCGCGAGCCTCGTCGATGACGGCGCGGACATCCTTCACGCCGGCGGTGACCGCGGACAACTCCCGGAAGCGTCGCCCGGTCGCCCTCGACACGATGTGCGCCAGTGTGGTCTTGCCGGTGCCGGGCGGTCCCCACAGCACGACCGAGGTGGTTGCGCCCCCCTCGACCAGCCGGCGCAGCGGGCTTCCCGGCCCGAGTAGATGCCGCTGGCCCACGACCTCGTCCAGGGTCCGTGGCCGCAGCCGGGCGGCGAGCGGAGCCGCGCGGCCCACCCCCGGACCGCCGCCACGCCGATCCCGGGGAGCGGCGAACCCCGAGGCGGAGCGGGACGCCGTCCCGGCCTCCGACGCGTCGGACGCCCCGGCACCAGCCCCGGCACCATCGGAGAGATCGGCGTCGAACAGGCTCACTCGTTCACCGTACGACCGTCGTACGACCGCTGGGAGGCGCGATCAGCCCGGAGCACGGCAGACGTCGGCCTCCGACGGCGGCTCACCGAAGCAGGCATATTACATACAACGGTATAAGTGTCTTAAATTTGCCCTTAAGCCTACGCCCGTTCCCCCGACCACGCTCGGACCACCAGAGCTTCATTGCCAATGCACCGGAACGCGGCCAATGCGCCGGAACACGCGGCGAACGGGTAGTGCACCGCGCGCCATCCGGCACAATCCCCCGAGAGACCACGCTTCGTTCACGTCGGACACCGGGCCCCAATGGCGCGCGTATTATAATTCAGCTAGTCCGTTCAGCTGCTCGACTGAGCACATGTGCCGCCTTCGTGGTAATGCACGGTGTTCCGGACGGAACCGCGCCCGAAACCGGGCCGGATTACGAAATCGCCCTGACCAGCCCAGATCGCAACGACGGGCTACCGCCCCTCACCGGGGCGGGTGCCCGCAGAACCCACCCTCGCCACGGCACAGCCACATCACACCGTCAGAACCGACCAGCTCACCCGGAGACCGAAACCCTGCCCCGGAGAGGTGCCATCCGATGACCGTGCTACAGCCGCCCCGCGCCCTCGGAAACCGTGCCGCCGCATCACGCGGGCACCGCTTCGACAAGAACAGCGCGATACCCGAAGCTCCGATCGCATCAGCCGAGCCGACCGGGCATCCGGTTCGACTGGCCCGCCCGGGGGAGACGGACGACCGCGAGTCGCACCCCACCCGGGACACCACCACGACAATCACCCGAACCGGCACCCCCGGCATCGGCGGCATCACCGCCACCGGCCCCGGCCACCCCTGCCCACCCCCCTGCTAGCCACCAACCGCGTCGGCCAACACGTCCGCGTCCCCAAGACCGCCGAACTCGTCGCCGCCCACCTACGCCGCCAGATCGTCCGCGGCGAACTCCAAGAAGGCGACGCCCTACCCCCCGAAGCCGTCCTCATGGAACAGTTCGGCGTCTCCCGCCCCACCCTGCGCGAAGCCTTCCGCGTCCTCGAATCCGAAGCCCTCATCTCCGTCCGCCGCGGCGCCCACGGCGGCGCCCGCGTCCACACCCCCAACGGCGACGTCGCCGCCCGCTACACCGCCCTCGTCCTCGAACACCGCCACACCACCCTCGCCGACATCCACACCGCCCACACCCACCTCGAACCCACCGCCATCCGCCTCCTCGCCACCACCGCCACCGACCACACCCTGACCACCCTCACCGCCCACCTCACCGCCACCGACCACGCCCTGAC
>NZ_CDWWXA010000036.1:0-7576 GCF_977971845.1 Frankia sp. CeCAU1
AGGTCTAGGACTACTCCGGTGGACACGATTTGTGGCGTTCTAACTTTTCGGTCTGATCGGCGTCCCAGCGCGAAATGACTCAGAAGAGCTAGCCTCGTTGGTCCGGATGGGCTAGCACAGCGATCCGCTGTGCTAGCCCATCCGGACCAGTAGGAGGCGCTTAGAGATCCCCGTCGAACCGCGGCCGAAGGCGGACAGCAACCCGGGTCAACGCGGGCACCGCTGAAACCCGCACCACACCCACAAGAGCCCTTCGGTAGCCGGCGAATACGCCAAGGCAGGTTGAGCCCGAGAGACACGGCGCAGCGGACGCTGCTGGACCACTTGGGAGGAGGAGCGTCGAGGGCTACTGTTGGCGCATTCCGACTCGCTGTCCGCCACCAGCGGTGGTGCGGGACGAGGGAGGAGCCCAAGACCTCGTGACGAACAGGCCCAGTCTGCGGGTGGAGCAGGCGGAGCTGCGGGCGCGGATGCGCACGGCGGGCATGTCCCATGACGAGATCGCCGTCGAGTTCGCCCGCCGCTACCAGTTGCGCCCCCGCGTCGCCTACCGCGTCGCGCACGGCTGGACCCAGACGCAGGCCGCGAACCACATCAATGCCCACGCCGCCCGTACCGGTCTGGACCCCCGTGGCGCCGCCCCTATGACCGGCCCACGGTTGTCGGAGCTGGAGAACTGGCCGCTGCCGAACAGCCGCCGCCGGCCCACCCCCCAGATCCTCGCGCTGCTCGCCGAGGTCTACGGCACCGGAATCCACAACCTGATCGATCTCGACGACCGCGAACACCTCGCCCCTGCCGATAATCTCCTTATCAGCAAGACGCCGAGAACTATGCGGGCCAGACTCGAAGAACTACCGAAGCCCAGGGACGCAAGCCGGGCTGAGATCGCCGGAAAAGACATCAGAACGCCCACTCCGGTGATGCCTTCGCCAGCCGCGGAAGTGACCGTTTCCCTTGGCGGTAGATTTGACCGACAGGCGGAAATATTTGACGTCGGCGTTCGGCTGCGATATTTCGCAGGACTCTCCACGCAAATGCCTTTCCTCGACTATCTCGACGTTTTCGTCGAGGACTGTGTCGCCTCCTATGAGGCGCGGGGCCCAGAGCATCTGATGTCTCTTGTCGTACGCCAGCGGAAGGGCGTGCAGACCCTCGTCGAGGGCTGGCAGACGTCCCGGGACCGGGTCCGGCTGCTGCGGGCCGCGGGGCGGCTGTCGGGGCTGGCCGGCTATATGGCGGTGAACCTCGGGGACTTCCCACTCGCGCGCGCCTACTGCGTGGAGGCGTTCACCCTCGCTGTGGCCGTCGAGGACAGCGATCTGGCGGCCTGGGTACGGGGCACCGAAAGCCTGTGCGCCTACTACGCCGGTGACTACCGGCTGGCGTTGGAACGGGCCCGCGAGGGGCAGATCCACGCCGCGGGCGGGCCGCAGGCGATCCGTCTGGCGATCAACGGCGAAGCCCGCGCCCTGGGCCAGCTCGGCGACCGCGACGGCGTGCGGGAAGCCGTCGGCCGCGCGTTCGACCTCGCCGAGGGCACCGAGCTACCCGAGGGCATGTCGCCGTGCATTTCCTTCGGCGCCTACAGCTTCGCGCGGATCGCGGCGAACGCCGCGACCGCCCACGTCGGCACCGGCGACACCGCCCTCGTCCAGAGCTACGCCCAGACCGCCAGCGGCATGCCGGGCGCCGACCGTTCCCGGTGGAGCGACGTCCTGATCACCCTCGATGTCGCTACCGCGCTGACGGCCGGCGCCGACCCCGACCCGGAACACAGCGCCGCGCTCGGCGTCGAGGCCCTCACCCGCGCCGGTGCCGCCCCGATCGAGTCGATCCGCCAACGCGGCCGGGAACTGGCCCGCCGCACCGCGCTGGCGGGCCCTGCCCGCCGTCGCCGAACTCGCCGAGGTATCCCAAACACTGCCCTACAGCGCGTCACGGTGAGCGAGCACGACCCGGTCCATGACGACTGGGAACGCTTCCGGGTCCTACCCTCCATGACCGACCACTGGGACCGGCCCGGCTGGACCCCGGGCCGGAGCAGCTTCCACTGGTTCCTGACGTTTGACAGCGCCGCGCTACGCGACCTTGCCGCGACCTGCCAGCAGCAGCTGCACGACCTCGCCTGTCTCGACCCGGTACCCGGCGAAGGGCTGCACCTCACCGTGCGCCGGCTCGCGTTCACCGACGAGATCGACCCCGCCACTCTCGCCACGGTCACCCGCCGGGTCGCCGAACAGTGTCGTCACCAGCCGGCGTTCCGGCTACGGGTCGGACCGCTGGCAGGATCAAGCGGCGCGGTCCGCTTCACCGTCACCCCCTGGGAACCACTCGTCCGACTGAGAGACACGGTGGACGATGTGTCCATCGCCTGCGGCCTGCCCGCCGTCAAGCGGCGTTTCCGGCCGCATGTCGGCATCGCCTACTGCAACCGCCACACGCCCGCGGAACCGATCATCCACCGGGTCGCGGGGCTGCGTGACCTGCCCCCCGCCGAGGTCTCCGTAGCCGATCTACGGCTGGTGCGGCTGTATCGCGACGGCCGGACCTACCAGTGGGACACCGTGGCTGTCGCCCCTTTGAGCGCCTGACACGTCTCGTCGGGACTACCCGGGTCGGACGGCGCGGGGTTGCAACGGACGAGAGGCGGGCCCCTGGTTCAGGGCCGGGTGAGAGCGAGCTGAGCGAGACCGGCCAGCCCTGACGATGCTCGGCCGGGCCACGCACCTTGGGTGGGTCGAGCTCTACAAGGTGTGGGAGATCGTGCAGGACGGCCGCGACCCGATTGCCCTCGGCTGGGTGACGAAAGCCGAGGCGCGGGCCTTCACCCAGGCCGCGAACCATCCCGGCATCAGCGGACAGGCCGCACGGCACGCCAGGATGCCCGGCACCCCGAGCAAGACATCGGCCCTGGGCCTCGCCGAAGGACGAGCCTTCATACGGCGAGTGATCCTCGCCTGGATCGCGGCGGAACGACCTGACGCCGGCGGACTACGACTGGAGCTGCCGGGGAGCAACGACAGCGGTGACGGCCATCGCCGCGTGGTCGCTGAGGCCCTCGTGGCGGGGGGCATGGAGGTAGTCACACCGGGTCAGGTCGAGCCGGCCGTGGGTGAGGAAGGTGTGGTCGAAGCGGTAGCCGTTGCCGCCGCGGCCGTACCAGCTGTGGCCTGGGGTGGCGGGGTGCAGGGTGCGGTAGGCGTCGGTGAGGCCGGCGTCGGTGAAGGAGCGGTAGAAGTCGTACTCCCAGCGGCCGAAGACCGGGTAGTGCGGGACGTGGCCGGGTTCGACGACGTTGAGGTCGCCGGTGACCACGACCGGCCCGTCGAAGCCGGCAAGGACGCCGGGTAGGGCCCGGGTGACGGCGTGTTGGAAGGCGCGCTTGTTCTCGTTACGGCGAACGGCCGGCCCGCGGGACGGGACGTAGAGGCCGACCAGACGCAGCCGCTGTCCACCGATCCGCAGGTCCACCACGGGCGCGCGGTGGGCAAGAACGTCGATGCCCGCGGCCACAGGTTCGAGGGGCGCGCTGCGGGAGGCGATGACCGTGCTGTAGTCGGGCACGTCCGACCGTGGGGGGTGGATGTGGGCGTAGCCGTGCTGCGCGAGTGCGTCGAGGAGGGCGTGGCCGCCGGGCCCGTGGCCGACCTCGGTGAGCACGACGACGTCCGCGTCGGGCTGCTGTCCGAGCCAGGCGGCTTGGCGGCGGGCCCGGTCGGGTGCGGCGTGCTGGGCGTTGAAGGTGACCAGCCGCAGCTCGGTCGTCGCCGCGGGAGCGACCGGCGCGGGCGGGTTTGGGAACAGGGCCTGCTGGGGGTTCATGCGGGTGGCGCCGTTTCGTCGAGGAAGACCTCGCCGGCGGCGTCGAGGTCTTGCTGGAGCTGGCCGAGGGTGGCCCGGACGAAGGTGAGGTCATCGGCGGACAGGGGTGTGTCGAGGGCGGTGAGGTTCTCGCGGATCTGGTCGGGGGTGGTGAAGCCGACGAGCACGGCCGCGTTGTCGGCGCGCTGAAGGCTGTAGGCCAGCACCACCCTGGCCAGGTCCTGAGTCGACGGGCCGAACCGGTCGCGCAGGGGCGCGAGCCCACGGCCGATGACCGCGAGTGCGTCAGGGGTGTACCAGCGTTTGCGCTGCCGGTGATCCCCGTCGCCGAAACGGGGCGGACGGCGCGGGTCGTACTTGCCGGTGAGCAGGCCCTGGCCGAGCGGCTTGTTGATCAGAATGCTGGTGTGGTGGTCGGCGGCGAGGGTGAAGATGTCCTGCTGGCCGGCAGGTGCGGGCGGGGTCAGCGGGTTGTGGCGGACAGCGAGGAAGTCAGGACGGACGCGGTCGAACAGGGCCCGGAACCGGGCGTGTTTGTCCGGCCGGGCGGATCGTGGCTGGGTGAGCCGGTGAGGGGCGTAGCGGTGCGGGCCGCGCATGCCGACGCAGCGGACGAGGCCCTGGCGTTGGAAGTCACGCATCTGGGCGATCGCGTCGTCGAGGTAGCGGTCGTCGGGGCCGAACTCGCTGGTGTGGAAGAAGTAGATGTCGAGCCGGTCGGTGCGCAGGTTCTCCAGGCTGCTCTCCAGCTGGCGGCGCATCGCCGAAGGCAGGTAGGCGTGGGCGGCGGTCCCGGCGAAGTAACCGACCTTGGACGACAGCACGAGACTGTCCCGGTCGACCTGGGCTACGAGGTGGCCGAGGAGGCGTTCGGAGTGGCCGTGGCCGTAGACGTCGGCGGTGTCGAACAGGTTCGCGCCCAGGGTGTAGGCGAGTTCCAGTCCTGCGAGGGAGGCGCGGTCGTCGGCGGTGGACCAGCCCATCGGCAGGCCCAGGTTGTGGTCCGGTCCGCCGATGGCCCAGCAGCCGACGCCGACGGGGTGGACCGTCAGCCCACCGGCGAGCGTCCGGGCGGTCAGAAGATTCGGTGCCGTCATCTCGTTCCCCTCGTTGTCCGCCGGCTATCTCTGGGATCGACCTGTGTGGACACTGCTGGCTGTGACGTTAGGGTCACCGGCATGACGACTCCGGACCCTGCCACCCTGCTGGACCTGGATGCGATCAGGGCGAAGGGGTGGGCCGACCGTAGCGACTTCCCCGACGCCGAGTTCGACCGGGCCGCGGCGTTCTACGCGGCGATGCGCGCCCACGACGAGCGACTGCACGCGGTGCGCGCGCAGGCGTCGGACCTCATCGAGCGCTGGACCGGGCACCGGCCGCGCGACGTCGGCTCGTTCGGCACCCGGTTGAACCTGGAGACCTCGGATCTGGACCTGGGAATCGGCTACCCAGTGGAACGCCGCGCTGAGCTGATGGCCACGCTCGACGGGAACGCCCGTTTCCTCGGTGAGCGCTACACCAGCTTCTCCACCAGCCGGTTGGTGTTCACCTTCGCCGTGGACGACGTGGAGATCGACCTGAGCGCGCTCACGGTCGACGACTTCGCGGTCGCCTGCCGGATGCTCGGCCAGATCGACGAGTCGATGAGCCACGACGAGCGGGTCTGCCACACCTGGGTCAAGCACCTGCTGCGCGCGACCGGCCGGCTGGAGGACTACGCGGCGTGGAAGCTGGTGACCTACGCCCGGTTCTGCCCAGAGTTCAACTGGGTGCCGATCCCGGAGAAGACCGGCAGCTGACCGGCCGCGGGCCGGCGGGTCAGCTGGCACAGGAGTCCGCCGCGTTGATCAGCGTCCAGCCGCTGGCCGCCGACTACCGCCGGTTCTCGACCGTGAGCAGCTCCGCGTGCTCACGGTCGAGAACGGGCAGCAGGTCGTGCACGGTAGTCGCGAGCACGCCCCGGAGCAGGGCGAGACGCTTCTCGACCCGCTGCCAGATCCGGGCGTCCAGGATCGCTTCGGCAGCCGGATCGTGACAGAGCGGCTGGGCGTCGACTTCAATGATCAGGTCGCCGAGCACCGTGTAGCTGGCGTCCTTGAGCACGCCGCGGGCCTCGCGTACCTGGCGGCGTGGGTCGCCGTCGAAAACCTTCTCCAGCGACTTGAACGTGTAGTCGAGGGCGAAGTGCCGGTCGACCCAACGCTGCGCCCAGCCGGCGGCGACCCCGATCCGCCAGTCGGCGTAGCGGGCCTCGACCCGGCCCATGCTCGGCGTCACCGCACCGGCGAGGCCGGCGTGCTGGACCTGGCGGGTGTAGGCGGCACCGATCAGGCATTCCATGCCGACCAGCAGGTAGGAGATCCCCTGGTAGAACGGCCTGCCCACGCTGGCCGTCGCGACAAAGCTGCTGTCCCTCACGCCGCGCGCGACCTCGGCGGCGGGAAGATCCGGTCGCGGGGCCAGAAGGAGGTCGGTGCGGCCCTGGAACGCGTGGGTGGCTTTCAGCTCGTCGAGGGTCATCAGCGGGTCGAAGGTGATGTAGGTGAACCGGGTCGGCACGCCGAGCGCGGACAGGGTCCGGACCGCCAGCACGTTCTGCTCGCCGGTTGTCCCCTTCGCGAACCGGTCCAGGACGCTGTCCACCCCGGACTCGACACCGAACAGCATCCGCCGCAACCCCCAGGCGACCAGCATCCGCCACATCTCGGCGCGCTCGACATGCCAACCGAGGTCCCGGCCCGGGTCGACGACCTGGTCGACGCGGCAGCTGGACTCCCAGCCGAAGCCCGCCCCGCGCAGCAGACCGGCCAGCCGCAGCGCCCGGCCCGGGGCATCAGGGCCGCGGCCGAGGAACTCCTCGTCGACCAGGTACAACGTCCGCGACACCTGCGGGTAGCGGTCGAAGACCGCCGCCAGCTCGCCCAGCAGCCACGGCAGCTGGCCCGTACCGGCCCCCGCCCAGCTGCCCTTGTGGTCACGCGGGCAGAACGAGCAGTAGCTGGTGCAGCCCCGGCTGGTCTCCAGCTGCGCGACACCGTGGTGGTCGAACGTCGCCGGCAGCAGATCGAGCTCGGGAACGACATCCGCTGTCACATCCCGGGTGACGGGCTTCGCGGTCCTCCGCCGCCCGACCGTCAGCCCACCCCCACGCGGTGCTCCGATGAATCCCAGACCGGGAACCTCGTCGAGGGTGCGGTCGCCGTGCCAGTGCGCCAGTAACGCGCTGATCGTGGCTTCCCCGCCCGCTCGGGCAACCAGCAGCGACGGGAACCGGTCGAGCAGGACCCTCTCGACCCGCGCGGAAAGGCTGCCGCCGACGACGATCAGTGGCGGAGCGTCCTGGGCGTAGACCGATTCCAGTAGCTGGACGAGCAGGTCGTACTGGCCGAACGTCGCCGAGACCCCGAGAACGTCCGGCCGGTCTGCCTCGATACGGGCTACCAACCCGTCAAGGGTGAGCCCGAGCTGCATGTCGGCCAGGGCCACCGTGCCCAGCAGCGTCTCACGGGCCGCGCGCGCCACCGTGCTGATCCCCAACGGGAACCGCGGCAGCGGAAACGTCTCCGGGTGATACAGCGCCGCCAGCAGCACGCCGGGCCGCGACAATCGATCCACCCCCGGCTCGTGCACGTCGGCCAACGACAGCCAGGACGCCGGCTCGTCGAGCACCACCGTGTCCCGGGCCCACGCCGGCCAGGCCCGTGAACGGTGCGGTTGACCCGACAGGTCCGCCACCACCCAACGGCCCTCA
>NZ_CDWWXA010000036.1:7925-38278 GCF_977971845.1 Frankia sp. CeCAU1
CCTCACCCCACCGGCACACTGCTGCTCCACCCACCTGCGAAGCGCGAGTGGATCGAGCAGCAGCTCGCTGAGATCGGGTGGGCCGGCAGCCGGATTGGCGCCGGCGAGGCGTACAGCGGTGAACAGACGGGCGAGGGGCTCAGGGGGATGCTCCACGGCGATGCCTTCCGGACGGACGGTGCTCCACCGCCGTACGGATGGCCCCGGATTGGACCGGCTTCGGCGGTGTGCGTGTAGCATCTGTCACTGTCCGCGACATCGCACAGGATGGTCATTCCCTGGAACGCGAACAAATAGTTCCCCACCACACGGGGCCGCTACCTGCACAGATAGGGCCTAGCACCTCCAGAACTTCGGCCACAGCGTCGACTTCACGTAGAACCCGGCCGGACGTTCTTGATCGTCGTCGCGAACACGTGGGCAGCCGACGAAGCAGGCTGGCGCCCGGTTCAACAGATCCGCCTGTCGCCTAGCCATGTACGAGGTGTCCACGCCGTGCGACATGGCTTGCTAGGCGTCGGCAGGTGTCCATCCCGAGACGGCGAAGTTCTGCCGCTTCCGGTACAGCTCGACACCTATCCGTGTGTAGGGGTAGGTGTTGTCGGGCAGGGCGTCGAGCGGGAACCAGCCGAGGCGGGCGCATTTGTGCGGCTCGGCGTTGATCGGCTTGCCCTCCCACGACTGCGCGTGGAAGAACAGTCCGAGCCGACCCTCGCCGTGCTCGTTGCGGAAGTGCACGGTCGAGGCGAGCGACAGCGTCTGACGGTCCAGGCGAAAGCCGATCTCCTCGCGAGCCTCGCGGCAGATCGCGGCGGCGACGTCCTCACCGTCCTCCAGCTTGCCTGAGGGCAGGTTGAACCAGCCGTCAGCGAAGCCGGTACCGGATCGCTCAGCGAGCAGAACCGCGCCGTCTCGGATGAGCAGAAGCATGACGTCGATGACACTGGTGTACGCCATGGAGGGCAGTCTCCCAGGGACGTGGGTCAGCGGTTTGTCGGGTCGAGGCCGAGGGTGGTGAGTTGCTCGGCGATCCAGCCGACCCGTGCGCTGGTGGGCATGTTCGGTGGGATGTCGTAGATCCGCTGTCCGACGGTGGCGCAGATGCTGCGCACGACCCGGTCGGCCGCAGGCTGGATGTCGAGGACGCGCGACCGGTAGGGGTCGCCGAGCTGCTGCTGGTCGAACTTGTCGGTGCAGTAGAACACCGCGTCGTAGAACGGCGCCCAGGCCCGGCAGAACGCTTCCATCGCGCGTAGGACAGGCGCGTGGGGTCCTTCGGGGCCGCCGGGTAGGACGAGCCAGGCGTAGGCGAGGACGTTCGCGATTGTCTTGTCCGCGATGACCATGGTGTGTTGGCGTGCGGTGCGCAGGAGGCTGGTCAGCTGGGCGGCGAAGAGGTCGACCTCGGTCTCCAGGTCGAACTCGCCGCGGCCGTGGACGACGATCTCCTCGATGAACGGGCTGTTGCGCGCGGGCTCGGGGACGCAGGCGACGTGCACGCCGCGTTCCCGGTAGTAGGCGGCGAGGGCGTGGGTGAGGGTGGTCTTGCCCGAGGCGTGGGTGCCCTCGACGGCGACGACCAGGCAGTTGCGCAGCATCAGCGAGCTCCTTCCGCGGCGGACATCTGGTCGCTGCGGCCGGCCGGTGCGGCGTGGCGAGACGAGGGCCGTGCCGATGGGTTCCTCACGTGGCCGCTGCCGTCTGGTCCCAGGCGGCGGCCTCGATGACAGTGTCGAGATCGAGCCGGTCCCATTGGTAGTGGCCGGCGCTGCGCGCCGCGAGGAGCGCGATCCCCAGTGCTCGGAGAATGACCTGCCGAAGGGTCTGCGGCGCGGTGGCGGAGGTCATGGGTGCCGCCAAGGCAGGGCCGGCGGCTGGGTCTGAGTCGGTGGGCAGGCCGTGGAGGTGGGCGGCGGCGCACACGTCGTGCAGCGCGGGCGGTGTGGGGCCGTGTGCCGTGTCGCAGAGGCGGGCGATACCGGGCTGCGTGGTCTGACCCGGCCAGGTGGCGGCGAGGGCGGTGATTCCCCGTGTGGGTGTGTCGGCGGTGGCGAGCCTTGCCAGAGTGTCGGCGAGCTGGTAGCCGGTGAGGATCGCCGCCTGGCGTCGCGCCTGTACCAGCAGGGCGTCGAGCATGGCAGCAATGGTGGGGGTCTCAGCCGGTTGCTCGGCCGCGAGGGCGTGGAAGCCGAACCGCAGCGTCGTGTCGGTCACCGTCAGGGTGCGTCCCCGCGGCAGCCGCAGGTAGACCGCTGCGAGGGCGGCCGGCGCCGCGGCGCGGGTCGAGACGGTGAACGCGGCCAGCAGCGGGGTGCGTTCGGCGAACGGCCGCCGTGCGGCGCCGAACGGTGTGTCGGTCCAGCCCAGGTTCGTCGCGTCACGCATGGCTGATACGCAGCGACGGAGGTTCGGCCGGCGGTTGCTCGGCGCGGGTGAGGGTGCGGATCGAGCGCCCCAGGTACTTGGCGTAGTGATTGCGTCGGAAGCGGTACCGCTTCCAGATCGCGGTGATCGGCTCGTCGAGCAGGTTGCCCAGCGGTTCGAGCAGGTCGGGGGCGTCGTAGACCGGCCAGGCACTTGCCAGCCCACGCGGGCTGACCACGATCATGTGGCCTTCGGTGTCCGGGGTCCAGGATGTCAGCCGCAGTGCCGGCCGCCAGTCGTGCGCTGTGCGGAGTTCGGCGAGCCGGTCGAACGTCGCCGTGGCTTCCTCCACGGAGATGAACTCGTTGTCGGCGAGGTCGAGCGCGTTACCCTTTTTCAACGGCATGATCAGCTTGAGTTTCCCGGCATTGAGCAGATCGGCGATCTGGTAGGTGTATGGCAGCGCGGCCACCGTCGAGCGGTAGACCACCGCCGACAGCGACAGCGGCAGACCGACGTCCTGGAACGCCCGTATCCCGGCCATCACCGCGTCGTAGTCTCCCCGGACACGGTTGGTCGTGGCCCGTGGGCCTTCGAGCCCGACGTTGACGAACGCGATCTTGCCGGACAGGCGTGCCGCGTGTTGAAGGCCGCGGGTCGCGTTGGTCGGCACGCCGATCACCGTCCCGGCGAACATGTCGACGATGTCGACGAAGTCCCGGCGCAGCAGCGGCTCGCCGCCGCTGAGGAAAACTCGGGGCACCCCGGCCAAATTGTCCCGCATCCGCTCCAAGGCGGCCAGCGTCGGGTCGGGCTCCTGCAACGTCTCGGAGCAGAACGAGCAGTCGAAATTGCACCGCTTCGTGACCTGAAGGATTACTGACAGTGGCCCAGCCGCCCCGGCTGCGACCGCCTCCAGATCCAGCGGAGCCCTCAGCCTGAAATGGTGCCCGTTGGTGAAGACGACAGGCTCGGCGGTAGACGCGCAGATCTCACCGAGGCCCGGCCGTACCCCAGTATCAACGGTTGGAAGAGGCGGAGAGGAGGTGATCATCAGATCCTTCTCGTCGTAGGCGCCTCGACGACCGGGTCAGCTGGCCGCGGCTATCGTGACGGCGAGCTGACCGCGTCGACGCTGAACGCCCTCAGCTTCCCAAGCGGCGGCACGCCAGTCATTCCCCGCAATGCGAACATCCGCTTCGGGTCTGCGTGGGCCCACTGACCTGCGACAACAGTGTCGACGAGTGCGCTTTGTTCGGCTTGAACCCCCTGATCTGTTCGGCGGATTCCGTCGAAACCAGACAGTGATCGTTTGTGGCGTACCCGGGAGCCAGGGCGGCGCCTTCCGTGATCATGTCGGTGTCCACGTGGAGCTGTGGCGGGCGGCCATCTGCCATCCTGGCCGGAGCGCCGATCGTGGAGGAACCCGCCCTATCCGGGCATGCTCGACGTCTATGCGCTCGTGCCATCTTTGAGGACTCCCCGTCGCCGCGGGCTCGACACGGTCGAGGGTGCGAAGCCCTGCTCGTCCAGCAGCAGCACCCACGCCGGCCGGCACGAGACGTTGTCGCGAGCCTCCTACCGTCCGCCGGAATCGTTGAATGCCACGCTTCATTCAAGAAGTGTGGCAGCATTATCCTTCTAACAATTCTTCGGCGAGCCATGCCGGAAGGAAGGCGCGCTGCCCGATTCACCCTGGCTCGGGTGCGGCAGCTACGGTAGGCCGGCACGACGGCCGATGCTGATGGCCGAACTGCCCTTCAATAGTCGCCACCGTGATCGGAGGTGTCGGGATGCTCGTCAGCCTGGAAGGTCTTCCCGGGTCGGGGAAGTCGACGCAGGGCCGTCTGCTGGAGGAGCGGCTTCGCGGTGAAGGACTCCTGGTCGCCTTACTCCCGGATCTCGCCACCCTCGACACCGGGGATGTCGGGACGACCCTGGTGGAGATCTTCTCGTCGTCGGATGATCCGTTCCTGCGTCACGGGGACGTGGTGACCGAGTGCCTGTTGGCAGCGGCGGTGCGCGCGGACATCGTGGCGACGCGGATCGAGCCGGCGCTCGATCACCACGATGTGGTGATCGAGGACCGTGGTGTGCACACCATGTTCTCGTACGGGCTTGCATCCCTGATCCGACAGCATGCGGTGGAAGTGGACGAGGCTGTGTCCTGGCTCGACGGGTTGGGACGCCTTGCCGGGCGACGGGCGGACGTCGTGCTGTGGCTGTCGGCGCCTGTTGGGGAGACGATCGCGCGGGCGGAGGCCCGTGACGGGAGACGGTGGACAGGTGAGCAGCGCGCGTACCTGACGTTCGTGGATCCTGCCTATCAGGAGCTGGCCGCACGCGACGCCGGCATGACCAGGGTGTCGACGGCCGGGCAGGCGCCGGAGACCGTGCACACGGCCGTCTGGGAGACGGTCGCCGCACGGCTGAAGCGGTCGGCGAAGGGAACTTCCACGCGGGCGTGAGCCCGTCCGCGCGGCGGGCGGCCTTCGCCCGTAGGCTTCGTGTGCTGTGAAGCCGTCACTGTCTGAAGCGCCGACGATGGCACCCTCCCTAACGTCTACGCGGCTGGCGGACGACCTGCGCAGACGTCTCGCGGTCGACGGCCCGGAACGCGACGAGGCCCTGCACCGCCTCGGTGTTCGTCCGTTGAGGGGCGGCCGGAACAACCACGTCTTCGCCTGGCGGGACCCGCAGGGCGGCGAGGTGTGCGTGAAGGCGTACCGGGTCGATGACCGGCAGCGAGCGGAGCGGGAATGGAGGGCGCTCTCCCTGCTCGATGAGCATGCTGTGCCGAACGTGCCGCGGCCGTTGTGGCGGGATCAGCATGAGGCCCAGCCCGTCGTCGCGATGACCATGTTGCCAGGTACGTGCATCCCTGACCTGGCTGAGCCGGCGGCGCGGGAGGCGGCCCTGACGGGGCTGGCCGCGACGCTGCGACCGATCCACGACCTCCCGTGGGAGACCGGCTTCGCGAAGCTGCCCCGCGTCGACTCCGCGGTGCACTTCATGGCGAGGCTGACCGACGTATGGCCCGGCCAGCTCGACACGCGGCCGGACGACCCGCTGACGCGGGACCTGCGACAGCTGCTGGGGATGTGGCGGGACAGCGGAGACGCGGAGACACTCGCCCGTCCCGCGGCGCGGATCTTCTCGCGGGGTGACGGGAACCTGGTGAACTGGCTGTGGGATGGGGCGGTCGCGCGCTGCGTCGACTTCGAGTTCTGCGGGTGGAGCGATCTGGCGTTCGACGCCGCCGATCTCGTCGAGCACATCAGCGCACGTGAGGTCGACGACCGGGTCTGGTTGGACGTGGTCACGGCGCTCGGGATCGAGGGCGAGCTGATGCCGAGGTTCCGCGCGGCGCAGCGGACGTGCGCGTTGCGGTGGCTGGCGGTGCTGTGGAAGCAGCGGGAACGGCGGGCCGGGGAGTTCTCCGCGCAGCTGGACCGTGTTCGGGCTCTGTTTCGCGACCAGTGAGGTGGTGGCGCGCTCAGCCGGGCGCGGTGCGGGAGGTGACGCCGAGTCGGTCGAGGCAGCGCGCGACGACGGCCGCCAGCTCGGTGTCCGTGGCCAGGACGATTTTCGGTTCCGGGATGGGGACCGCGTTCGCGCGAATCCGCTGGTAGAGGGCGACGGTGCGGTCGGCTGCTGGATGCGTGCCCTCGGCCTGATCCCGGGTGAGACGTGCGTGCGCGACGGCCGGCGGGCAGACGCACTCGATGACGTGCAGGGGGCGTCCGAGGCGGTCGGCGAGGTGGGCGACCCGGCTGATCTGGCCGGCGCGGTGGCAGGTCGGGCCGTCGAGTACGACGGCGGGGGCGATTCCCTCGTCGATCAGGTGGGCAGCGGCCTGGTGGGCGACGTCGATGCACAGGTCGTCCTGGGCAGGGCTGTAGGTGAGATAGGGGTTGGTGAACAGGGCGTGGCGGATGTGGTCCTTGCTGAGGACGGCGGCGGGCAGGTGCCTGCCGAGTTCGGCGGCGAGGGTGCTCTTCCCGGTGCCGGGGAGACCAGCCAGTTGCACGATCATCAAGATCCTTCCCTGTTGGTGCGGCCTCAGTCGTCCGCTGTGGGTGCCGACCGGCCGGCGGCGCGGCAGGGGTCCCACAGGTCGTCGAGGCCGCGGACATCTCCGCCGGCAAGCAGCCGGGTCGCGCGCGTGATCTGCGTGTTCGCTGGGGTGAGGCGCAGCGCGTCGGCACGCATGCGCAGGGACACGGCTCTGCCCGCGTGGGTCTTGCGTCGCGCCGTGAGGAGGACGACGGCGAGGTGATTGAGGGGGTCGAGGACGGGCAGGTCGACCTGCGGGTGGCCGGGAAGAGGCTGGGATCGGCGGCGGTCGAGCATGTTCGGCACCAGGTCCGGGGGAACGCCCGCGGGCTGGGGCAGGTCGGTGATGATGTCGACGGCCGTGCAGGGGGTGACAAGGTCGTCGTGCAGGCGGGCATAAGTCGCTGACGCCGGGTCGTCAAGGACGACGTGGTGGGTGGCCGGGTCGTAGTGTCCGGGCTGGTAGCCGAGCAGGCGCAGGGCGCGGCGGAAGGCGTCGGCGTGATCCGGAGCGACGAGGACGTCGAGGTCGCTGAACTCGCGGGCGCCACGTCCTCCATACAGCTGGGACTCCAGGGCGATGCCTTTGACGGCTGCGAAGGCGATGCGCTGGCGGGCCGCGGCGTCGGTGAGGGCAGCGGCCTGCGCGCGGTGGACGGCGGTCTTGTGCCGGCTGGCGCGCAGGACGGAGGCCAGGAAGCGGCGGAACGCCTGTGGGATCTCGTCGGCGAGGCCGGTGGTGGTGAGGGTGTCGGCGAGCAGGCACAGCACCTTGTGCTCGATGGCGGTGGCGAGCAGCGTGCCCCAGTGCAGTGTCGGCTCGGTGAGCAGCGGTCGGATCGTGGCGTGGTGCTGCTCGACGGGTGCGGGCAGGCAGGCCGCTTCCAGGAGGAGGTGTTCCACCTGTGGCGTCGCCGGTGGAGATGCGGGGACAGGCGGGGTCGCTGGTCTCATCGGGTGGCTGCGCCGGCGTCGTGGAGGATCGCGGTGACCGCGTCGGCAATCACGATGGGGTCAGGGCGGGCTACCAGTGCGTAGCAGGGCACGGTCCGGGCGAGGACGGCGACGACGGCACGCCTGTTGCTCTCCGTCGTGTGGGCCGGGGGCGTCGGGGCGAGCCAGTGGTTGATGTGGGAGCTGGCGCCCGAGGTGGGGCGGTGCATGAACAGCTGGTTGCTTGTCAGGGTGGCGTGGACGGTCTCCGCAGGGATGCGCTCGTGACGGGCGTTCCCTGCGGACGGTGACAACTGCGGCCAGATCATCACGTGGGGGCGGCAGGAGGCGGTGAGCGTGCCCGCGTGCACCAGGCGTGGGATGTCGGGGGGTTCGATGCTGAGCTTCGTGTGCCGGTGGGCCGGGTCCCCGTGTAGGCCAGTGGGGACGAGGCCGGTGAGGTCGGGGTAGGCGAGCAGGGTGCCGATGCCGACGCGGAGGTGGGCGGGCCAGGCGTAGCCGAGCAGCCCGTCGTTTCTGTCTGGGGTGAGCAGGAGCCGGTCGCTGGTCACGAACTCTCCGCCAAGCCGGCGCAGGACGGCGACGAGGGTGGTGGTCTTTCCGGCCCCGGGATGGCCGGCGATCAGGATGCCGTGGTCGCGGTGGACGAGTGCGGCGGTATGGGTGTAAACCGCGCTTGCGGCGAGGAGCTGGGCGGTGATGAGTTGGCGGACGAGGCGGACGGCGTAGTAGGTCGCCGCGTCGTCGGTGGCGCAGTGGACGGTAATCGCACGCCGGGCGGGGTCGTGCACGACGAGGGTGCGGTGCCGGTCGATCCAGAACACCTCGCGTCCGCCCTCGGTGAGGTGACGGGCGGTGAGCTCGCTGGGGCCGATCTCGCGGAGGTCGCCGGCGTCGGGCGGGGCGTCGAGGAGGCTGTGGCGGGGGTCGGTGATGGTGATGTCGATGTGCCACGCGGCGTGCGTGTCGGCGGTGGTCCGGTAGGCGTAGAGAGTGTCCTCGGCGGCGCGCGTCGCGGCGGTCACGGTCGTGGTGAGGGTGACCGAGGCGTCGGCGAGGCGGAAGCAGGTGACGTGGCGAGGACGCGGGCCGTCGGCGGCGGGATTGCGGGTCATGCTGGTCCTCGGAGGTTCTCCGTGGCGAGGGCGGTCCGTACCAGCGCGGCCAGGGAGGTCATCGGCGCGTCCTGGTGCAGGTTTGGGAGGCGGGTGGCCAGCGGCCAGGACGCCAGCCAGGCGGGAACGGGTAGCGCGGTCGGCGGGCCGTACTCACGCTGTGAGTCGGCGGTGACGATGAGGGGGTGTTCGGTGTCGCGGTCGCGTACAACGACGAGGCCGGGAGCAGTGGCCCGCTGGTACTTCGCGTCGTCCTGGCGGGGGTAGGCGTCGTCGGGGTCGAGGTGGATGTCGGTGTAGATGTTGAACACGGCTGCCGGGCCGTCGAGGACGTAGGTGAGGTGCCAGGCCCCGAACGGCACGATGGCGAGGTCTCCGGCCCGGGTTGTCGCCTGGTGGGCGTAGCGGGAGCCGTCGGGCCGGTGCCCGGCTACCAGCATCAGGGTGGTGCCGCTCAGGGTCTGGAAGATCTCCAGCTGGGTGGGCGGGTTCCAGTGGCCGATGGACCGGTGGGGCTGCCCGTCGGGCAGTGTGCCGGGCTGGTAGACGACGAGGTCGGCCCGCCAGCCGTGCCGGGTGGGTGCGACGTCCCGGTACGCCTCGTACAGCAGCGGATTGTCGCCGGCCTTCAGCGCCGTCTCGATCTGACGGCGGTCGGCGAAGGCGGTGTGGGGGCGGCTGGCATCGGCGTCGCCGTACAGGAGATGGGACAGGAATCGGCGGCTGGGCGGGCCGGGGGCGGCGCCGAGGAGAGACGCGATACCGGCGGGGAGATCGTCCTCGGTCGTGGTGGCGGTGGTTACGGGGCATGGTGCGGCAGGGGAGTCCATGTGTCTCCTGTCCGAACGTCGGTCAGGGCCGGTTGGCGGCTCGCCGGCCGGCGTCGGCGGCCGACGCCTCGGGTGCCGCGGTGGGCGTGGTCTGGTGGGCGAGTCGCTGGACCAGCGCGGGGATGTCGACGAGCAGTGCGGCGTCGGGCGCTTCGGGGCGCGACGGCTTGCGTCCGGGGTTGAACCAGACCGCGCGGCAGCCCGCGTCGAGGGCGCCGCGGACGTCGGTGCGCCAGTCGTTGCCGACGTGCACGACCTGGTCGACGGGGGCGCCGGTCTGCTCGGCGATGGAGTGGAACATCGCGGCCTGGGGTTTGGCCACGCCGAGTTCGCTGGAGAAGAACAGCCGGTCGAAGTGGTCGGTGAGCCGGTGGCGGTCGAGGATCTGCCGGGTGACGGCTCCTGGGGTCGCCAGGGTGTTGGAGGCGAGGACGAGGCGGTAGCCGGCGGCGGACAGCGCGGCGAGGCAGGCGTGCGCGCCGGGGATCAGCTGGGGGCAGGCCCGCAGCACGGCGTGGGTGTGCGCGACCGTGAGCACCTGGACGAGGGTGTCGTCGGCGTCGATTCCGAGCCGGCGGACGATCGTGCGGACCTGCTCGGGGACCGGGATCTGCCGACCGTGCTGTCGCTGCTCGTCGAGCAGCTCGGCGCGGACCGCTCGGACCGTGGTGTCCAGGTGCTCGGCGGGGAGGGCGTGGCCGAACGCAGTCAGGGCCAGGTGGAACTCGCGGACCCGCCAGGCGGCTTCGGCGTCCCGGTCGCCGTAGCTGATCAGCGTTCCCCACAGGTCCACGCTGACGACCGTGCCACTCACCGCGGGCGCTTGGCGGTGGCCCGCGGCGGGACGTGCTGGTGCAGCCACCGGGTCGTGGCGGTCAGGTCGTCGCTGCCGAACAGCAGAGAGCCGGCGACCACGCCGTCGGCACCGGCGTCGGCGAGCGGGCCGACAGTCGGCTCGCGGATGCCGCCGTCGGCGAGGATCTTCACGGCCTGGTCGCGGCCAGTCTCGTGCAGGAGACCGCGCAGGGTTCGGAGGCGGTCGAGCGCGGCCGGGGCGAGTCCGGTGCCTCGGGTGCCGATCGGGGTGCCGACGAGGACGACGACATCGACCGCGTCGAGGTAGGGGCGGACGGCCGTGACAGGGGTGTCGAGGGTGAGTGCCAGGCCGGCGGCTTTCCCGTGCTGGCGGATCGTGTCGAGGGCCGGGTGGACGTCGTCGCCGGTTTCGGCGTGGACGGTGATGAGGTCGGCGCCGGCCTGCGCGAACAGGGCGGCGAGCGGGGCGGGTCGGCGGACCATGAGGTGGGCGTGGAAGGGGACGGTTGTCAGCGGGCGCAGCGCGGCGAGCAGGTCCGGGAAGAACAGCAGGTCGGGCACGAACTGGCTGTCGCCGACGTCGAAGTGGAACAGGTCGGCCACGGGCGAGGCGCGCTCGATCTCGGCGCGCAGGCACGTCAGGTCCGCCGACCAGACGGAGACGTCGACCAGCAGCCGCCCGTCCGGCAGGCCGGCCAGCGGCTCACTCGACGAGGCGGCGCGGGTGGTGCTCATCGGGCGAGTTGTTCTTTGCAGTGGGCGACCGAGCTGGCGATCGTCCGGCGGACCTGGTCGTCGTCGTCCTCGAACCGCGGGTAGACCTCCAGCAGCACCGGCACGTCGTCGAGCCCGGCGTCCCGCAGCGCCGCGCCGACCTCGGCGACATCCACACGTCCCTGCGGGTGGGGCCAGCCCCAGTGCGGGTCGCCCAGGCCGTCGGTGTTGTCGAGGTGCACCAGCCGGATCGCCGGGCCCAGCGGGCTGATCCAGTCCGCTGGTGTGCTGTCCGGGCCGTACAGCGGCTGGTAGACGGTGTGACCGATGTCGAGGGTCAGACCGACCGGCACCTCGGTGCGTCCGGCGAGGTCGCGTATCAGCTGGTCGGCCTGGTCGACCGTGGCCGGGATCTCGCGGGCGATCGGCGTCGGTTCGACGAGGAACTCGGCGAGACCGACAGCCGCGGCGTGGTCGGCGACGAACACCATTGAGTCGAGTAGGTCGGCGTAGCGCCGGGCCCGGCTGTCGGGGTCGGCGGCGTCCTGAACACTCAAGGTGCCCAGCGGTCCCCCGACGGAACCGGCGCCGAGCAGCGCGGTCACGTCGCAGGCCCGCCGCCACCAGGTCAGCGCGACCGCCCGCGCCTGCGGGTCGGGATCGAGTAGCCCGGCGGGCAGGTAGTGTGCCAGGCCGACGTAGGCGCTGTGGATGGTGAGGTCCCACGCGGCGGCGGCGTCGGCGATGCGGCGGGCGACCTGGTCGCGTTCCCGTTCCGGCCACCACGGGTCGAGCAGGTCGAAGGTGACCTGCACCGTGTCCAGGCCGAGATCGGCGCGGACGAACTCGGCCCACCGCTGCGGTTCCAGCTGGCGTTTGACGGCGAAGCACAGGTTGATACCGAGGTTCATGCGGGCTGTCCTCCTGCGGTCGGTGTGCGGGGCTCGGAGTCCGTGGGTCCCGAGCCGTCCGCGGTGGTGTCCGTCCGCCGGTCACGCAGGTGCGCGGCCAGGGTGGCGGTGAGCTCGTCGAGGGAGTGGCTGATGCCACCACCCAACGCGTAGTCGATCATCAGGTTGTTCGAGTCGGTGCCGCCGAAGCGGCGGGAGTCGGTCTGCAATCCGAAGCAGGTCTTGCCGGCCGCGTACGCGAGGCCGAGCTCGAAGCAGGCCCCTTCGTCGGGCACCCGGCCGTCCAGGACGAGCAGGAACAGCTCACAGTCGCCGACGGCCGTGCAGTCGGCGGTGAACAGCCGAGCCCGGACGGTGTGTTCGTCGGCGCCGACGCGGATCAGCGGCGCGGCTTCGCCGGCGTCCCGCTGCGGCAGGTAGGTGTCAAGGCCGAGGTTCCGCAGCGCGCGGTCGACGGTCAGGTTGAACTCTTTCTCCGCCTGGCTGAACAGCGGCGCGGCGATGTAGACCCTCACCGGCGGCCGTCCTTCGGGACGGTGTGGCGGGCGGGAGGCGGTGGGACGAAGCCGACGGCGTCGAGGGCGGCGAAGAACTCCTCGGCCCGATGGTCCGGGTAGGTGCCGTCCCGCATCGCAGGGACGTAGTAGTCGGCGACCCGCGCCCAGGTCCACGGGTCGGTCTCGAACGGCGCGTCGACGCCGTTGTTGACCAGGGAGATCCAGCGGCGCAGGCAGCTGGAGCACTGCCCACAGTGCGCCATTTCAGTGTCGGTGCGGGAGCAGGAGAACGTCAGCAGCAGGTCGCCGGCCGGCAGGCCCTGGCCGAGGTACCAGGCGACGATCTCCGTCTTGGTCATCTGCCAGAACGGGCTGTCCAGCCAGACCGGCCGTCCCGACAGATCTGTGATCATCTGGCTGATCTGGCGGAACGCCTGGGGGCTCTTGTCCGCGGTCGTGTCGCCCTTGACCCCGACGCACCAGATCCGCTCGGCCCGGTTCGCGGCCAGCATCGCGAGGTAGACGTTGCGCAGCGGGATGATCGCGTCGTCGGCTTCCCACCGCGACAGGTCGAGTTCCCGGCTGACGCTCACCTCGATGCCGCACCGTTCGACCAGCGTCGTGATCGCGGCCCGTTCCTGGTCGCGGTAGCGGTGGCCGAGGTCGAAGTACAGCGCCGGGGGTTTGTCGAGGTAGTGCCAGGCCGGGAACGAGTCCAGCCCGGCGGAGAACAGCAGCACGTCAGACACCAAGATCTCCTCCCGCGGTGGGAACACCGAGCAAGGCCAGCAGGTCGTGTTCGATCTCGTCGGCGATGTCGTCGGCCTCACGCAGGTCGACGACGACGGGGACCACCACGTCGGGGAAGGCGGCGACCACGTGCCGGTAGGCGGCGTCGAACCGCGGTAGGAACAGCAGCCGCTCCACAGAGCCCGGCACTCCACCGCCGCGTCCGCGCAGGATCGCTCGTTCCCGTGCCAGGGGCCACGGGACGTCCAGGAAGTACGCCCGGTCCGGGACACAGAACCACGGGGCGACGCACCCCCGGAGCTGGTCGAGCAGCGCGCTGTCGGTGACATCAGGGCGCGTTTCGCTGAGGATCGTCAGGCAGTAGGCGATCTTGGAGTAGACGCCGTGGTCGACCACCACGACGTCGTGCGCCTCCAGCGCCGGCCGGTAGAAGTGGTTGTGGTGCCACGCCTCCCGGCACAGCCGCGCGAACACGTCGACCGTGGCGTGATGAGGGTGACGGAACCCGCCGGTCCCCGTCCTGGTCCGCAGCGGCTCGCGTTCCAGCCAGCGCGACAGCCGACCCACCACGCCTGGCAGCGGCCCGTAGTGCACCACCTCGACGTCGAACCCGTGCCCTGCCAGGCGGCGGCCGAGCTGCCCGGCCATGGTCGTCTTTCCCGCGCCCCACAGCCCCTCGACCGTGACGAGCACACCGCTACGCGGGCGCAGGCGCCCAGCCGTGGGACCGGCCGTGACGGGGGAACTGGGCTGGTCAGTGGCCACGGGCGTTCCCCCACAGCAGCACGTGCAGACGCGGCGAGAGGTTCCAGCCCCGTTCCAGGGCGATCTCGGCCAGGTGCCGCATACCGGCCAGCACGGTCGGCTCGTCGGTGCCTTCCGGCATCACCCACACCGGGGCCAGGCCGAAACGACCCTCCAGCTCCTCGATCTCGTCGATCTCCCCGACGGCGGAGACCACGAACTTGAACACGGCCTTGCCGCAGCCCGCGAACGCCATCAACGCCGCCGGAACGATCCGCCGGCCCGCGGCCACCCGCGAACCCGACAACTTCGGCGAGACGGTGAACCGCTCGACGACCTCGACCATCTCCGCCGTCGGCGCCACGGTGCCGTTCGTCTCGATCTCCACCTGCCGTCCCGCCTGCGCGAGCGCGGCGACCAGCGGAAACAGGGCGGCCTGTTGCAGCAGCGGCTTCCCGCTGGTCACGACCACACGGGTCACCGGCGAGTCCAGCGCCCAGCCGAGCAGCGTGCGCTGGCTCAGCCGCTCGCTGTGCGCGTCCACGTCGAACCGGTTCCTGTCCCACGTATGCGGCTCGTCGCACCACACGCACGACAGGTTGCAGGCCGACAACCGTAGGAACAGCGCCCGCTGGCCGGCCGTCGGCCCCTCACCCTGAAACGTCGGACCGAACCGCTCCACGACCACAAGCCCACGCGACGTCGCGGCACGCGGCGGCGCACCCGGGGAAGCCCGCATCACCGCGACTCCCCGATCAGGTACTCGGCCCAGCTGCTCGGGGTCTCCGACACCCGGACCGCCACGAGTCGGCCGTGCACCCCGGGCTCCACCTGGGTCAGAAACCACCGGGCCAGATGCTGCGCGAGCGCTTCGCTGGTCGGCTCGACGTCCAGCACCTCGTTCAGATCACGGTGATCGAATGCCTCGGCGAGATAACGACCGGCGACGGCGAGATCACCGAAATCGGTGACGAACCCCGGACCGGCCAGCTCCGAGGCTTCCAGCACGAACTCCACCGTGTACGTGTGGCCATGAACGCGGGAGCACTTGTGGTCGGTAGGCAGGCTCGGCAGGTGGTGCGCGGCAT
Organism: Frankia sp. CeCAU1; assembly: GCF_977971845.1. Taxonomy (NCBI): domain Bacteria; kingdom Bacillati; phylum Actinomycetota; class Actinomycetes; order Frankiales; family Frankiaceae; genus Frankia; species Frankia sp. CeCAU1. Next base: position 22,765 of record NZ_CDWWXA010000036.1, read on the forward strand.
CGAAGGTGAACCGTTTCCCAATCCGAAAGGTCGCCGCACCGGATATCCGACTTTCGATCACTGTGCGCTCCATCCTCGCCCTCCAAGAATCCCGGCCGCGACACACGGCCATGTCGCGGGCCAGCACTATCCGAGTGGAGAACTGTCGCAGCATGCGTCAGCTGCTCCATCGCCGGAACCACAGGAAGACCAGCATGGCGATGCACGCCTGCCTCGGTCATTCCCTGGGTTACGAAGAAGTCGTTCCCCGCTCCGCGAGCGCCTGACCAGGCAGAATGGCAAGTCGGCGGTCGATGACTTCGTGGCAAGCGGTGACGATGCAGGCGTCGCTACCGCAGGGGCTGCGGCACAGCAGGTGCGACAACACGCGGCGCGGCTGCGTCTTCTGGGCCCGACGGATCGGAATCCTTGTTTCTGCTCCTGCTCGCCGGCGTCGATGCGGCAGCGGCAGGCATTGAAATGATGGCGTCCTGGAGAGCGACTGGAGATCGATGATCGAAATTGGTAAGATTTGCGCGCGCCTAGATCGAATGCTGCGTGAGACTAGTCGGATGACTCGACTGGCGACGGTTTACCTCGCGTAAGAGCGGGTCGATGGCCTGATTTTATCAGAAGAATTCAGGGGGCGCTCAATGAATACGAGAACCTCATTCTCGGCAATGCCGGTCACCAAGGCGCGATCCTGGCAGGTGTCAGGGCGGTTCCGTGCTGTGGGCTTTGGCGATGGCGTTGATGCGCCGCGCGAGATCGAAGTCGGCCGCAGTGAGCCGGAGCCCGGCGTCGTGGGTGGTGATCCCGAAGCGGATGCTGTCCCAGCGCAGGTCGATGTCCGCATGGTGGCCGATGAGCCGCTCGATGTCGGCGACGTGCACGATCAGGGCGACTCCGCCGTGGTAGCGGATGCGGAAGGACTTGGTGATCTCCTGGCCGACTCGGGCCCAGCCGGGTAGCTCGCGTAGCCGGGCCTCGATCTCGTCATCGGCCAGGGGCGCAGAAACATCCGGCACGTCGGGTCTCCTTCTCCAGCGCGAAGATCTCGTCGAGGTCGCGGCCGACGGTCGTGCCCTTCCAGTCGCATGCGGCTTCCCGCAGACTGATCATCACACGCCCAGCCCTGCGCGTCAGGCCAACAACTCCGCCCCGGCATGGCTTGTTCTCTACCCTGCTCCATGTACTGGCGCGATTTCCTGGATGCGCCTGGCGAGCTCGATGTCGTGCTCGGCGACGTAGCCGCCGATGTCGCTGGAGCTGATGGACAAGTGCACGGTCTTGTATCCGAGCGTCGCGTCAGAGTGGTGGCCGAACTCGTTCTGAATGGCGGCGATGTGCATGACAAACGCCGCGCCCTGGACGTGGGGTATCGAGTAGAGCCGTTCGATGCGTCGGCCGTCGGTCGTCCATCCGTCCAGGGTCTTGAGGTGTTCCTCGATCTGTTCGGGTGACAGCGCCTCAGCCATGATCCCTCTCTGGTTCGTCGATGGTGACGGGCGCGAGCGCGTCCGCCAGTTCCTGGCCGATGGAGTGAGCACGCCACGGGGCCATCGCCACGGCGACCGTATCCAGTTCCCGCCGGGCGCGTGCGGAGCCGGTCTCCACCGCGAGCGCGCTTGCCTGGCGTGTGAGTTCCACTGCCCGTTCCGGTTCTCCCTGCCGCGCGGCGGCGATCGCGTGGCGCGCTGACCACACCCCGACGTCGCGGCGGGCTGACGGGGGTGCGGCAGGGATGATCTGCTGCCAGAGCCGGTCGGCGTCGTCGGCGAGGCCGAGCCGTCCGTAGCAGGTGGCGCGTTGCACTTCGACGTAGCTGTCGGTGCGGCGGCAGGCCGTGCCCCACTCCTCGACGTCGACCTGGTCCATGAGCCGGCCAGCCTGATCGAGCAGGAAATCGACCTGGCGGCGGTCACCGCGCAGCGAGGCGCCGTGTGCCTGCTGCTGCAAGGCGAACACCCGAACCTCGGGCGCGAGGTGCCGGGCGTCGACCAGCGCGGCCTGGCACAGGTCGATCACAGCCGCTGTGTTGCCCAGGTCGGTGAAGGCCATCGCCCGGTCGACCAGCGCGCAGGCGACGGCGTCACGTTCTCCACAGCGGTGCGCCAGTTCCAGGGCGGCGTCGTGGCAGCGCATCGCAGCGCCCGGATCGCCGGCGTCCAGCCACAGCCAGGCGGCGAACGCGGCGAAGGACGAGCCGACCTTCGCCAGGCGCTGGCGGGTCGACCCGTCCGCCGTGTCCACGAGCTGTGTGATGACCTCGAACTGGGCGGCGACCGTGCCGATCAGCGCGCCAGAGCCGAGCAGCATGTCCGCGTGGTAGTGGCCTTTCAGCTGGCCATCGAAGTAGGAGACGAGCGCCGGGTCGACGTGGCGGGCACGGCCCGCACCGGCCAGACCCGTCACGACCGCTGATCCGGCGAGGCGGGTGAACTCGCGGCGGTTGAGTGCGTCCACTCCCTCGGTTTTCCCAGCAGCTGCATCGAGACGCAGCGTCCGGGGTGCGCCGCCGCTGTATCTCGACTCGAAGCCCGGACCGGCCTGTCTGGAGGACGAGCCTGCGGGCTGCGACATCGCCGCCCGCGATCCGGCCTGCGGCGTTGATCGAACATCTCGGCGCATGGTGTTGATGAGGAGCATGTCGGCGGGGGTGAGGTGTTCGCGGTCGTCGAGGTCGATCAGGTTGTGGATGTTGGTGTTGTAGACCTCGGCGAGCAGGGCGAGGAGCTGGGGGGTGGGCCGGCGACGGTTGTTCGGTAGCGGCCAGTTCTCCAGTTCCGACAGCTTCGGGCCGGTCATGGGCGCGGCGCCGTCCGGGTCGAGGCCGGCGCGGGCGGCGTGGGCATTGATGTGGTTCGCGGCCTGCGTCTGGGTCCAGCCGCGGGCATGGCGATGGGCGGCCCGGGGACGGTAGTGGTAACGGCGGGCGAACTCGACGGCGATCTCGTCGTGGGACATACCCACCGCGCGCATCCGCGCCCGCAACTCATCCTGCTCCACCCGCCGGCTGAGCTTGCTCATGAGGCCACCGCACATCCTCTCCGGACGTGAACGCTGATCGCTGCACCCTCTATCCGTAGCACGAATCCATGTCAGGGTAGCCAAACAGTTACGGATCGCGCGGCCCGGGTGCTCACCTCAGAGGCATGTGGGACATACCGGCGTGCCGTCCAGGGGTGCAGGAGGGCGGACCGGTGATGGCCCGAAGAGGGCTGTCGCGACGGAGGCGAAGGTGCTCCGCACCCGTCAGCGCTCGGCGTCCGCTGCTCGCGGCGTCGCGCCGACGGTGGCAGCGGGACCCAACGGGAGACGCCGAACAGATCTACATGATCGCGCCGAATAAGGGCACCCATGCGGCGGTGTTTTCGCAGGTCATCCCTCTTCTGGCAGGTGAACAAAATGTTCGTGGTGGAGGGAATGACTCGCCCCCCGGGCGTCGGTCATCGTGGTGATGCGCCACACACCTTCATGTAAACGATCTTGCTGATGGTGCTCGGATGAAGGGGGTTCATCCCGATTCACCTCATTTAGAAGACCTTGAACGTCAGGAGATTCTGCCCGAAATGCGCGGCAGACCGTAAGCGTCGGAAGGAACTGCTCGGTGTGGGTGTCGGCACCGAAGGCGGTGAGAGCCATTTTCGTGATCATGGGAATTAACTGTCGACGACGAGAAATTTTACTTTTTGTTTCCAACGAAGGTCGTCTGACGACTTTCTGAAGGAGGTGGCACATGGAATACCGGATCGGTAAGCGTTTCTCCTTCGACGCGGCCCACCACCTTGAGGGGCTCGCGTCAGGGCACAAGTGTGCCCGTGTACACGGGCACACCTACACCGTCGAGGTCGTGCTCACCGCAGACCGTCTCAGTGGGCCCGGATTCGTGACCGACTTCGGCGACCTGGTGCCGTTCAGCGACTTCCTGGACAAGCACTTCGACCACCGCGACCTGAACGAGGTGCTGGACGTCCCACCGACCAGCGAGCTGGTGGCAACCCACCTGGCTCACTGGTTCATCGACAACCTGGAGCCGCTGATCCCGGGCAGGCTCGTGTCGATGCGCGTCGCGGAGACGCCTGGGAGCTGGGCCGAATACACCCCTCCCGGGCGTGACTGATGATCCCGACGGTGCAATCCGCAGCGCCGCCTCGGGACATCCTGGTCAGCGAATGTTTCGGACCCACCTTCCAAGGTGAAGGCGCCTCCTCCGGCCGGCTGGCGCTGTTCCTCCGTCTCGCCACCTGCAACCTGTGCTGCGGCTGGTGTGACACGCCTTTCACCTGGGACTGGAGCCGCTTCGACCGCAGCGCCGAGACCAGACACGCCCGCGCGGCCGACCTCGTCAACTGGGCGACGAGCTCCGCGGCGACGCTCGTCGTAATCACCGGGGGAGAGCCGCTGCTTCAGCGGGACGGCCTGGCAGACCTGGTGGCCTCGTTGGCGGCTGCGGGTAAACGTGTGGAGATCGAGACGAACGGCACGCTCGTTCCCGGCCCCGCGTTGGCCGCGTCCACCGCCCAGTTCAACGTGGGGATCAAACTGGCGAACAGCGGGATTCAGGAGGGCCGACGGGTCCGACCGGACGTCATCCGAACGTTTGCCGAGACGGCGGCCTGCGTGTGGAAGTTCGTTGTCCGGGACCTCGCCGATCTGGATGAGATCTCCGCTCTGGAGGCCCGGTTCGGCCTTGCGCCGATCTGGGTGATGCCCGAGGGCACCGACACAGAGTCGACGCTCACCGTCATGAGATCGCTCGGCGACGAGGTGCTGGCACGCGGGTGGAACCTGACGCCTCGTCTGCACATCCTCCTGTGGGGAGATGCCCGTGGACGCTGACCTCCTCACCTGGCATGACATCGCCGGGATCACCGAGGCGCTGGCCGCCGCGGTGATCGCTGACGGGGTCCCGGATGTGGTCGTGGGCATCCTGCGAGGCGGGATGGTCCCGGCGGTGCTGCTCGCTCACCATCTCGGTGTCCGGGATGTACGCGCCCTGACGATCACTCACACTCAGTCGGACGGCGTGAACGCGCCGAAGGTCGAACGGCCCGTCCTCACGAACCCAGACTCCGTCGGCCGCCTCGACGATCGGGACGTTCTCCTCGTTGATGACGTGGTGGGCAGTGGTGGCACGCTCGATGCCGCCCGCAGCCACCTGGCCCACAACCACCCTGGCAGCGTGCGTACCGCCGTGTGCCTCCAGAACTTGGCGAACTGGCCGGCCACACGCGGTCCCACGAGCGGTAATTGGCGTATTGCGACCTACATCGGACGTGAGGTCCGGCGGTGGGTCGTCTTTCCGTGGGAGCGGCCATGACAGCGGTCGCGTTCTGCCTGCTGACCTACCGGCCCAATCATCCCTCCGGTATCGAGCGAAGCATCGCCGCGTTGACGGCCGGATTGCGAAGCCTCGGCCACAGCGTCGTGGTCATCGCTGGTGGCCCCGCGGAGCCGGGAGACGAGGCCGAGCCGGGGCTCGTCCGCTTGGAGTCGGTGCGGTTGCCGCGGCCGGCGCTCAACGCCGACGTGCTCGCCGCGCTCGCCGAGGCCGGACCCGTCGTGGCCGAGGTGTCGCGCGTGCTGCGCGAGCGGCGGATCGAGGTCGTGTGCTGGGGCGCGCCTGTCTGGGGGCTGGGTTACCTGAACCCAGCGCCGCGCGGGGTACGGACGGCGCTGATGATGCACAACAAGATCCGGCCCGGATCGGCGGAAACGTGGAGGACCGCGATGGCCGCCGCCGACGTGGTCCTGCCCGCGAGCCCCTATCTCGTGGACGCGGCGGCGCAGGATGACTGGGACACCAGCGCCTGGCGGGTGGTGCCCAACGGGGTTCTCACCCTTCCGCAGCCACCAGACCGCGAGCAGCGGGAGCGGCTGCGCCAGTCGGGCCCGCTGCGGGTCGTCTCCCGGGTCGCGCCCGTCAAGGGGCAGGCCCCGTTTTTGGCGGCCATGCCGCCGCAGTGGGATCGCCGAGTGGAGATCGTGCTCGCCGAGGCCGACTTCGAGTTCGAGGCCGGCGAGCAGGCCGCGGCGCTGGCCGCGTGCCGTGAGCAGGCGGCGCGACGTCCCGACGTTGTCCAGCTCCTGCCAGCGCTGGGGTGGTGGGAGGTGCCCTCGTTCTTCGCCGGCGCGGCGGCCACGGTCATCTCGTCCCTGGAACCGGAGACGTTCAGCCACACGGCTGCCGAGGCGCTGTCCGCCGGCACCCCGGTGATCACCTTTGGGCATGGCTATGTGCCCACGCTGATCGGCCCGGCAGGACGGGTGGTGTCGCTGAGGTCGGGCTTCCCCGCCGTCTGGGACGCGCTCGACGACCTGCTGGACAACGCCGAAGATTACCACGCCGCCAGCCGATCGGCACCCGAACGGCTCGCCGCCCACACACCCGAGAAGGCAGCCGAAGCGTTCCTCGCCGCAACGGCCGCCGCCCCCGCTTGACCTGACGACCCGGATCTTCCCGGGTCTGGAACTCCGCCGTACGGGTTGTCCGTACGGCCCCGTCGCACCCCTTCCACGGACAAGAGGAGGGCCTCTGTGTTCGGGCTACATCCCGGAGATCGGGCGCTGGTGGTCGGTGCCCATCCCGACGATGAAACCGTCGGCATGGCCGGCACGATCGCCGCGATGACCGGCTACGGCATCCAGGTCGACGCGCTCGCCGTCGCCTGCGTGACCGCGCCGATGTTCGGCGGCAGTTCAGACACCCGCACGCGCCTGGACGAGTTCCAGGAGGCGTGCGATGTGCTCGGTGTGGACCGGCGCAGGGTCGCCTGGCTCGACGACGAGCGCGCGGCCAGCCCCAGCGCGCATCTTCCCGAGCTGGTCGCACTGATCGAATCGGGCCCGGACGTGTCACTGGCGGTATCCCGGCCGGCCGCCCTGTTCATCCCGGCCGGTGGCCACCACCAGGACCACCAGGCCGTACATCTGGCAGCCCTCGCCGCAGTACGGCCAGGCTTTCGCGCCGGCCGGCCGCTGCCGCGTGTCGTACTGGGCTACGACGGGCCCGAAGACCGGGCCTGGCTCGCCGGTCCCTCACCCCGGCCCGTACTCGTCGACATCACCCCGACCCTTCAGACCAAGGCCAAGGCTCTCGCCTGCTACCGCAGCCAGCTGCGGGAGGACCCGCATCCCCGCAGCGTCCAGAAGATCCAGGCGCAGGACTGCGCGGCCGGCGCGGAGGCGGGCACCCCAGCGGCCGAGCGGTTCGCCGTGTATCGCATGGCGTTCTCATGAGCGGCACCAACCCGGCCGCTGGCCACGTCCTCGTCGCGCACCAGCCGGCCTACCTGCCCTGGCCGGGCTACTTCGCCCGGCTTCTGGATGTCGACCGTTTCCTCCTGCTCGACCATGTCCAGTACTCCGCGGGCAGCTGGCAGCAGCGCAACTACGTCCTGGGCCGAGACGGCGAACGCCGACTGCTGACGGTCCCGATCCGCCGGCCACACCACCAACCGATCTCGGACGTCCTCATCGACGACGACCGGTGGCGAGGGCGGCACTGGCGGATCATCTCGGACGGATACCGCCGCGCCCCGTTCTGGCCACAGTGGGAACCGCGCCTGGCGGCCGTCTACGGCCGGCCCTGGGAGCGGCTCGCCGCCCTGAACGAGGCGCTGCTGCGACTTCTCCTCGATGGTTTCGGTATCTCGGTCGACATCGTGCGTTCGAGCGCGCTGAGACCGACAGGCCGCAGCACCGACATGCTGATCGACCTGTGCCGACTGACCGGCACGCGGATGCTGCGGGTCGGCACCGGCGCAACCAGCTACCTCGACGTTGGCAGCCTCGCCCGCGCGGACATCGAGATCGAGATCGCGACCTACGCCCACCCGCCCTACGACCAGGGCCGCCCGGACTTCAGCCCCGGCCTGTCTGCCCTGGATCTCCTGCTGCACCGAGGACCCGACGCCCGCAGCGTCCTGGCAGCCGGCGCGGCGAACAGCCCGTGGACATCGGCCACCCCCACGGGGGACGCCCATGCCGCCCGATGATCAACCCCCGACCAGCGGCGCCCTGCGCACCGCATCTGCCCCGGCGCCCACCCAAGCCTGGGTCACCCTCGAAGGCACCAACGGTGTCGGCAAGACCTACCTGGCCCGCATCGCCCTCCAGCACCTCGGACAGAGGTGCGTGCCGCTGGTCGAGCTTCCCGACCAGGCCCCTGCCCTGCTCCCGGGCCAGGTGATCAGTGCCCTGCGCGCGACCGGCGACCTGTTCCTGCGTACCGGACATCCGCGGACCGAGACCCTCTTGCTGGCCGCGCTTCAGGTCCACCGACACGAGGCCACAAGGACCGCCCCGGGGCAGGTCGTCCTGGAGGACCGCGGCCCCCACAGCGTGGCCGTCTATCAGGCCGCCGTCCTCTCGGCCGAGGCTCCCCTCGACGAAGCGTTCGCCGTGGCCGGTCGCATTCTGGAGCTGCTGGCGCAGTGGCGGCCCCTGCCCACCACCACGCTCCTGCTTGTCGATGACCCGGACCGCTGTCTGGAGCGTTTCGAGCACCGCATCGGCCGCGAGGCCAGCCCGAGCGAGGTGGCGCTCATGCAGCGGGTTACCAGCCTCTACCGCCTGCTCGCCGCCGCATCGCCCCAACCGTTCGAGGTCCTGGACCGCACCCACCTGGACGCGGACACCTGCGTGCGGCGCATCGTCGCAGCCTGCGACCAGGCCGCGGCCTTGCCCCAGGAGTCCCGATGACCAGGGGTGGCGGCGAGAAGGCGGTCACCCTGCTGTGGGCGCTGCGCAGCCCATGTCCCCTCTCCTGCCGGTACTGCTACTTCGGAACGATCGAGGAGCATCGGGACAGCCCCGTCACCGGGCCGGGAAGTCGCATCGCGCTCTCCACGCGCCGGACCGATGACATCTCGATCACGATGCGGACCTCGGACACCGCACCGTCCAGATCACCGCTCAGGATGCGGGCCAGGGCAACATCCGTGCGGGCCAGGGACTCCTCGCCGACGCGCCGTTGCCCCTCTGGCAGCGCCGCCAGGAGAGCGACTGCGGTGGCCGCATCCCGTTCGGCTGCTTGGAGACTGGTGGGCGTTGGGGTCAGCCACAGGGTGGCGGAGCTTGCGGAGTACAGCTGCTTGGCTAGCGGGAAGGCCAGCATGCCACCAGGATCATCGTCGAGTGTGACGCGTTCCCGGGCCTCTTCTGCGCGGCCGAGGGCCGCACGTGCCTCGTGACCGTCGCCCATCTGGGCCAGCGCCCGCGCTTCCAGCGACGCGAGACGGACCCTGGAAGTCCCTCGCTCCGGCAGGTAACGCCAACCGTCCTGGGCCAGTTCCACGGCGTCAGCTGGCCGGTCATCCCAGTAGGCGAGCATGCTCTGAGTGCCTCGAACCCAGGCCCGCAGGCCGTTGTGACCCGCCTGGTCCGCGCAGGCGAAGGCAACACGAGCATGTGTCTGCGCGGAATCGAGCGAGCCGAGATCGAAGGCGGCGTTGGCGAGGATGCCGCTCAGGAGCCCCGCCAGGTAGCACAGATCGCGCGACAGGTCCGGCCGGTGCCTCACCGTCAACAACGGAAAGACCCTGGCCCGCAGCGCACGCACCTCAAGAAAAGTAGGCAATGCGGGACGCTGTGAGTAGAGAGTGACGATCCGCCTTATATCGGAATTGATTTGCTCCAAGGCGAGCGAACCTATAGGAGCCACGTCGATCGCATATAGAACGTCGGCAGATTCCTCAGATGCGCCGCGGAGAATCTGCTCCACCGCTGTGGGGGTTGGGAGCGACTGGACGGCGGCGGCCGGCCAGACCGTCTCGATCGATACCGGCGATCGAGGTGAGATCGGCGGCGGTATCCCGAGATTCCCCGAAACGTTTGCGTGGGCAGCCAGGGAGCCTGGCTGGAGAAGCCCGGGGCTCGAAGGCGCGGCCCGAGGTGTGGACAGATCGCGGCCATCGTCAGGCACGATACGGTCGATACGGTCGATGAGGAGCAGGTCCGCCGGAGGCATCTGTTCGCGGTCGTCGACGTCGAGCAGGTTGTGGATGCTGGTGCCGTAGACCTCGGCGAGCAGGGCCAAGAGCTGAGGGGTGGGCCGGCGGCGGTTGTTGGGCAGCGGCCAGTTCTCCAGCTCGCTGAGCCGGGGCCGTCCATCGGGGCGGCGCCACGGGGGTCGAGGCCGACCCGGACGGCGTGCGCGTTGATGTGCCCGGCCGCCTGCACCTGGGACCAGCCGTGCGCGTGCCGGTGCGCGGCGCGGGGACGGTAGCCGTAGCGGCGGGCGAACTCGATCGCGATCTCGTCGTGGGACATGCCGACCGCGCGCATCCGCGCACGTAGTTCGTCCTGCTCCGCCCGTCGGCCGAGCTTGCTCATGACGCCACCGCACATCCTCTCCAGACCCGGTCGACCAATCTTCCGGTCCTCGCGATACGCGCCATTCTCACTGTAATCGTCACGTCACGAATCGAACGGATGGGCGCAGCCGGCCACCCACTGAGCCCGGCGTTCCGTCGGGCAGGTGCGCCATCGTCGGCAACCTCCCTCAGTCAGCCGGTCCCGGTCCAGGCGGTCGGACGCTGGAGGGGTGGGACGATGCCCGCGGCTGGCGCGAGATGTGCGGTGTGGTCGGTCACGGTGGGCTGGTTGTGGCTGAGCCAGCGGCGGACCTTGAGTGTCAGCTGCTCGCCGAGGTCGGGGGCGGTCGCGGCGACCGTGCCGGTGTTGCGTGCCCACGCGGTGTGCTGGTCGGGAGTGTGCAGGGCGAGTTGGCCGGCGCCCGCGGGGAAGGTGTCGTCGTCCATCCACGCCCGGGTGATCCGGGTGTCGCCGGTGGCGAGGTGGAACCACAGGTCGTGGTAGGTCGGTGGGTCAAGGGGGCCGGTGAGGCTGGCCGAGAAGACCAGCGGCCGGGTGGGGACCGGGCGAGCTGGGTTGCGGCCGATCAACTGGTCGGGGCGCAGCGGCCCGGCGGCGGGCATGAAGTCACCGCCGATACAGCCGGTGACCCGACCGTCGCGGCCGACGGTCATGATCGGGTGGATGCCGCCGTGGAGCAGGGGGGCGAGGATCAGGCCGGTGTCGGTGAGCTGGTCGAGCCAGCCGGGTGGGATGCCTGCGATGCCGCAGGTGACGATGATCCGGTCGTAGGGGCCTTGGTCGGGAGCGCCGTGGTATCCGTCGGCTTCGAGGACCGTGACCTGCTCGTGCACGCCGAGGCGACGCAGGGAGGCAGTGGCCTCGGCTGCGGTGGCCGGGTGTGCTTCGACGGTGACGACGCTGGCCTGGGTGAGGTGGGCGAGCAGGGCGGCGTTGTAGCCGGTGCCGGCGCCGATCTCCAGGACCCGCTGTCCGGGCTGAAGATGCAGCGCTTCGAGCATCTTCGCCATGATCGTCGGTGCGGAGGACGAGGACGGGATGCCCGCGGTACGGGTGACCAGGGCTTGCGGACTGTAGATGGCGTCGAGCACGGCCGGGGTCGGCGTGGTGTCGTGGGTGACGGTGATCGTCTGTCCGGCGTGCTGGAAGTGGGTCAGGCAGAGGTCCCGGCGGATGGTGGCGAACGCGGCGTGCACCGGGTCGGTGCGGATGGCGCCGCCCGCCCGCAGCGCGTCGGCGTAGTCGGCGAGGCGAGTGGCCAGCGGCGAGGTGGTCGGGGTGGTGGGCACGCGCACGGTTCCTTCCGGGTCAGATGGTGAGGATGGGCTGGTAGAGCAGGCGGGGATCGACCGGTTCGGCGACCGGTGCTCCGGCGGCTTCGACCCAGGCGTGCAGGGCGGCCGGCGGGTCGACGGTGGTGCCCAGCACCCAGGTCGCGTGCTGGCCGGTGGTACGGCACCACAGCACGATCGCCAGGGAGCGGGGCAGGCAGCCGTGGCCGCTGGCGCAGTGCAGGCTGACGGTGGTGATGGCACGGTGCGCCCGGCGCACCTCGTCCACGCCGGCGGGGCGGGTGCGACGGCGCAGGAGCCGCAGGAGGTGGTGCCGCAGCGTGGGGCGGCGGCGCGTCGCGGTCAGCAGGCCGCGGGCGGCGAGCACGGCGGCGCGGGCCCGCCACCGGTCGGCCACGCCGATCCGGACTGGCGGGGGCAGGGCGATGGGGATGCTCATCGGGTCCGGACCAGGCGTGCGCGCCGCAGCTGCGTCAGCAGCCGGTGCAGGTCCCGTTCGGCCGTGACGGGGTCGAGCGTGTAGCGCTCCTGCATGGCGGTGAGGGCCGCCGCGGTGGTCCCGGTGCGCTCCAGCGCGAGGACAGCGACCCGGCCGGAGAGGTTCAGGTGGAAGACCTCGCCAGCGGGATTGACCAGGGTCATCCCGTCGGCGGTCGTGGTGGCCAGCACCCCGCGGCGCAGCCGTACCCGGCGCGGAAGCTGGTGCTCAGTCATCTGCTCGTCGGAGCGGTGCGGGCTGGTCGCGCAGCCAGAGCTCCAGGGCGAGGGTGTCGGTGAGCAGGCCCGGTGGGAGGCCCGAGGTGGCGAATGTCCGCGCCGCGTGGCGCAGCCGCCCCGGGTCGATCAATCCGAGGTCGCCGAGGATCGGGGCGGCGAGCAGGTCGAGGAGGTGGTCGCGGTGCCGGCGCCATCCGGCGTACAGCTCGGCGGTGTAGTGGCCCTTGTCGCGCCGGCTCATCGTCCCGGCCGGGGCCAGGGGTTCCAGCGCAGTGACGAGCAGGGGCTTGGGCTGGCGGGGGTCGGTCGACTCCCACGTCCGGCAGGACAGCGCAGCCTCCACGACCGCACGGTCCAGGTAGGGAAACGCCGATTCTAGTCCGTGCGCTGCCTGGACCTGCCCGTAGAGACGGGCACCGTGGGCGGCTGCGCGCAGCCGGGCCAGCGTGGCATGCCGCGTCCGTCCCCAGCCGACCGTCGTCGGCGCATCGGTCTGGCGCAGACTGTCGGTGACGAGAGCGACGGCCTCGTTCGTCGCCCACGCCGGCATCAAGGGCGGCGCCTCCCACTCGACGGCCGCTGCCGCGGGATCGACCTCGCGCCGCGGGTCGATCCCTCGCATCCACCTGTCATAGCTCCCGGTCGCGGCGGTGGCGGCAGCCAGCCGACGCGTCGACATCCCGCGCAGCGCGGCCTGCTCCCGTATCTGACGCCATCCCCCGCGAAGATCGCGACCGAGCAGGTCGCGGAGATAGGCCAGCGGCGCGGTGACGGCCTCATCGCCACCCTGGCCGTTCAGATGCACCAACGAGCCATGCGCGACCAGCAGGCGTGCGACGTACCGGGTCCTGGCCACACCCGCGACATGGCCAACCGGCTCGTCGAACCGCGGCGTCGCCTCGGGCAGGTCCTCGAAGAATCCCGGGATCTCCTCCACGCCGATGATCCGATGCCGGGCGGAGGGCAGCGCGCCGGCGACGCGCTGCGCCCACATCGTGTCGGTGTTCGCCGGGGAAGCGGCCTGGACCGTGGCCAGTAGAACACCCTGCGGGGCTGCCGTGCGCGCGGCCACGATCGCGAGCGCGGTCGAGTCCAGGCCGCCAGAGAGCTGCACGGTCACCGGCCCGCCGGCCGCGCTGATCCTGCCCGTGACCGCCGCCGACAGACGGTCCCGCAGCAGACCCGCCGCAGCCGGCAGGGCAAGGTCAGCGTCGGGTGGCTGCCACCACGGCGAGCGCCGCGAGGCACCTCCCTCACGGGGGACCTGAAGCCGGTAGCCAGCCGGGACCGGGCAGACGCCGGCGTAGGGGCTGCACAGGTCACGCAGTGCCGCTGGCATCTCCGGGCTACACAGCCGGGCCGCCCACCAGCGCCGGTCCAGGCCGGCACCGGTCAGCCAGGCCAGCGGCCCCGCATGACTGCCCACCACCAGCCGCCCTCGCCAGGTGGCCGTGTAGGCACGGTGGTAGCCGACGGGGTCGGTCCACACGTCCGCACCGGCAGGACCAAGCTGCGCCAGCTGGAACGCGCCCGCCAGGTCGAGCAGCGCACCCGCGCCGCGTTGCGCTACCGCCTCGACCGTGCCCCTGGCCACGACAGGATCGCCCAGCACGGCCATCGACACCCGGTCCACCTGGACGCTGTGGACCTGGCGGGGCCGGACGGTGCCAACCAGCCACGGCTGCCCGCTCCCATCCCGCACCAGGACGCTGGCCCCAGGAACCCGCGAGGCGACCGCCGTGGCGACGGAGACGTCGGTGGTCAGCATCCACCAGTGCAGATTCTCCCAGCCCGGGGAAGCCCGGCTCGGGTCAGCCGTCGGCGTGGTAGTACTTGCCCGCGTCACTGTCATCCGACGTGTCCCGGGAATACGACCCCTTCGTCAGCCCGTCCACATGGCCGACGGGCGTCAGCTCCGGTGGTTCGTAGACGTCCGCCGGACCGTCCTCGTCGTTCGTACCTGTCACGGGACTTCCTCCGATGCTTCGTGACGTCACGGGCGCTGCCCCTCCGTGCGGCGCGGCTGTGAGCTTTCCGGCCGGCGCCATACACCGGCGCTACCGGCCGGATACGTTCCGTGAAGACGATATCGTGATCGGCCGAACAGTCGGCCAATGTCGCCGGAACTCACCGACCCATAGCAGGCCAGCTGTGATGATCACGCGGCTTGGGGTGCCTGTCATTCCCCCCGTCACGAACCTTTCATTCGGCTGCCACGAGACGGTTGAGCTGCGGAAATGGCGTGAGGCGGTGCGATCTGTTCGGCGCCGAGCGGCCGATCTGTTCGCGCGGCGAGCGGCTGACGAGTAGGCAGGCGGGCGCTGTTGGCACCAGCCGGGTGATGGGCGTGGCGATGGCTGTGCGCGGTGGGTCTATCGAGCCGTTCGGTGCTCGTGGACGCCGCTGTGCCGTTGCTGGTCAGTGCTGCTGTACCACAGGTGGAGGATCGTGGCGGCGGTGTCGACCTGGTAGCGGGCCTCGTCCGGATTCAGGCCGAGCTGTGCCGCCCGGTCATAGGAGTCCAGGGCGGAGCACAGGTCAGACCATTCGGGACCTGCCGGGTCAATGGATGGTGTGAAGGAGGCGAGTAGGCCCGCCAACTGCGCGGCCGGGAGCATGTCGCGCATCCTGGCGAGCAGGACAATCGGACGGAGCGCGGGCGGCACCGCGCCGTGGTGAGGAAGCATGTGAGCCGGTTTCGTCGTCGGTGGTCCGAGCGGGGCTGCCGGGGCGCCGCGGGACAGCGCAGAGCTGTCGTCCCAGCCGGGAAGGACGGCAACGGCGCAGGCCGCGGGAGGCCGCGCCGTCAGCGTCTGAGCCGGGTGATCCGCCGGCGAGGTTGGTGCGGGCGTGCGATGCGGGGCTGGGCGTGCCAGACGACGTGGAGTGTCGCGTTCAGGTAGGAGAAGATCCACAGGGCGCGGTCCGGAGAGGTGAAGGAGCCGGTCACCTGTCCGTCGGGCCCGATCACGGTCACTTGGTCGTGGAACTGGAGCCCCCAGGCGGCGACGTGGATGTCGGCGGGGTCCGCGGTCTCGGCGACGATCGCGAACAGACGCGGTGCCAGGGCGAAGGCGAGGGCGTCGAGCAGGCCGGGTCGGCCTGTTCTGGCGGGTCGGCCTCGTCGAGGTTGGGTCTGCCGGCGTGGTGGTCGTCGATGTCCATGGTCGAGGTCCAGTCGGGTG
>NZ_CDWWXA010000037.1:0-23258 GCF_977971845.1 Frankia sp. CeCAU1
GATGGGGACACGGGGGGCGCCGAGCGGCGCATGGTCGCCTGCCCCGCCGAACTGATCTCGGTCGCCGGATACGAGCAGCCGAGCGTGCCGTCGCCGTGGAGCACGAGGTCCAGCCAGGTGGCGGCGAAGCACAACGCCCCGACCCGGGTGAGACGTTCCTCGAGCCGGACCGAGGCGCCGGACACCCCCCGCAGCACGAGCTCGCCTGCGCATCCACTCTCCGGGTAGGCACTCGTGCCGATCACCTCGCCGATCCGGCCGCCCCGCAGCACCAGCTCGGCGTTGAAGTGCACGAACGCCTGCGTCACCGATCCGCTCCAACTGCCGATCATGCCCGGGGGCAGCGCCTCGCCAGCCTCGGCGCCCGGTTGCGACCCGACCCCCGCCGGATCCCGCGTGGCGACCGTCGGCGGCGAGGCACGACGCCGGTCGCCGTCGCCGCCGTCGTCCGCGCCGAACAGCTGGTACGCCCCGGCGGCCACGGCGGCGAGCAGCACCAGGAGGATCATCGCCCCGGCCATCAGCCGGGGTGCCCGCCACCGCCGGACCCACCCGACCGCGCCGGGGGGCCGCGCCGTCCCTGGCCAGGCCGGCGGGAACGGCACGGGTCGCGACCCGGTCCGGCGCCGGATCACCGCGTCCGGCGCCGGGGACGGCGGCAACGACGCGGCCGGGGGTACCGGAGATACCGGAGATACCGGGACGGAATCGGCTGGGTGGGACGCGGCCCAGGTCAGCAACGCCTGCGCTCCCTCCGCGCGCAGCCGGCTCGCCGGGTTCTTGGCCAGCAGCCCGGCGATCGCTGCCGACAGCCTGCCGCCCCGGAGGAAGGGTGGCGGATCGGCGTGCAGCACGGCGCCGATAGTGGTGGGCAGCGTGTCGCGCTGGAACGGTGAGACCCCCTCGACGGCAAAGTAGAGGGTGGCGCCGAGGGCGAACAGGTCGCCGGCCAGAGTCGCGGGGCCGCCGAGGAGGCGTTCGGGCGCCATGTAGGCGGGCGTCCCGCCGCTGCCGATGCCGCCGGTGAGGGTCGGGTCGGCGGCGTGGGTGGCGATGCCGAAGTCGGTCAGCAGCACCCGGCCGTCGTCGGCCAGCAGGATGTTCGATGGTTTGACGTCCCGGTGCAGCACGCCCATCCGCTGACCCGCGACCAGGGCGTCGAGGACCGCGAGCCCGACCTGGATGGCACGCTCGGGCGGTAGGGGACCGTCCCGGTTGACCGTCGTGGCGAGTGTGCCGGCCCGGACCAGCTCCATCACGATCCACGGCAGGCCGTCGTGTTCCACGGCGTCATGGACGGTGACCACGTGTGGGTTCCCCCGCAGCCGGGCGGCATTGCGGGCCTCGCGCATCGCCGTCTCCACTCCGGCGGCACGCTCGTCGTCGTCGAGGTCGGCGGAGACCCGGATCTCCTTGATCGCCACCTCGACCCGGAGCACGTCGTCGTGGGCCCGCCACACGGTGCCCATCCCACCGGAGCCAATCCGTTCGACGAGCCGGTACCGCCCGGCGACGAGCGGGCCGATGCCGACACCATCCACAGTCACAGGGGCATCCTCGGCGACGGCGCAACGGCTGCGGGGGCGGGGCGCGCGTGCGCCGACGGTCGCCGCCGGGGTCGGGCCAGGCCGGGCCGGGCTAGGATGCGCCCCGAAGCTTGGCGAGCGCCTCGGCGAGGATCGCCTCGCCGTCCTTTTCGTTCCGTCGTTCCCGCACGTAGGCGAGATGGGTCTTGTACGGCTCGGTGCGCGGCGGGGCCGGGGTGTTGTCCCGATCCCGTCCCGCCGGAAAACCACAGCTCGGACAATCCCATGTGTCGGGGATCGCCGCGTCCGCAGCGAACGACGGTCTCGTCTCGTGCGCGTTAGCGCACCAGAAGGAGATACGTTGCCGGGGCGCGGTCTCGCCCCGTTCCGCCTCTCCCATCGGTCCTGCCCCGACCCGGCTCCCCCGGATGGCGTTGCCACCTGCCACGGCCCGCGTGCTCCTTCGTCTCGTCCCATGGGTGGTAGCACGGAAACCGTGCCTGCCGATTTCGTGGCCTCGAGTGCCGCGAAAACTCGTACCCGGTTTCGTAAACCTGACGTTCCCGGCGCTTTTCCCTGGATGTTCCTCCGGGTACGTCCTGGAGGGAGTGTAGGCCGCGAGAGCCACCCATGGATGCACCGGCCACCCCCGCCTGGTTACCCCTGGCGTTACCCCCGGTGGGAGGAGCGTGTGCAGGTCGGCTGTCATCCGGACCCCAGCGAGACCGCGGTCGGATCGGCGGTGCCGATCGACGGCACGATCGTGAACGCGGTGACGTCCGTGCTGTGGAACTGCGGGGTGTGCACGACGGCCAGCGGGATCACCGCGACCTGCCCGACCACCGTGTGCTCCAGGTCGGCCCAGTTGTTCGCGGCGGTCGCCTCGCTGGTGGCCCGCAGCGCCGTGACGAGCAGATGCAGGGCGCCCGGATCCCGGTAGCCGCCGTCGGCCGGCCTGGGGCCGGCCCACGTCTCGTCCAGCAACGGCTGGAAGACGGTGCGGCCCGCGTCGCCGTACCAGTCCGGGGCGATAGTGGTGAGCGCCAGGTCCCAGAACTGCCCGGTGGGGTGGACGGCTGCCGCGCGGTAGCGCTCGCCGGTCCGGATCCGGATGTCGAGGCGGATACCGGAACGGGCGAAGGCGGTCCGCAGTGCCTCGGCGGCCGCCACGTCGGTGGCGCTGTCCGTGGTGAGCAGGGACAGCGCCGTGACGGGTCCGCCGGGGGTGTGGCTCAGCGCCTCCCGGCAACGGGCCGCGTCGCCGAGTCCCGCCGGGCTCGGGAAGGGATCCGCGTCGGTGTAGCCGGTCATCGTCTCCTGCAGCAACCCGGTGGCGGCAGCTGCGAACTCGGGGCCGCCGAGCGCTGCCGCGAGGCTCACCCGGTCGATGCAGTAGGGCAGCGCCCGGCGGACCGACAGCTCACGCAGCGCGGCCGCGGAGGGCCCGTTGAACCCGACGGTGAGCGCCAGGGTGACCCCGACCCCGTCGACCACGAGACGGGGGTCGTTCGCCCTGGCGAGCTCCACGGCCCGGCTGTCGGGTATCTTCCCGTCGAGCGACATGTCCGCGTCGCCGCTCTCCAGCTCCTGCTGCATGGCCTCCGGACTCAGGCCGTCGAAGATCGTTATATGGTCGGGCAGGGCACGGCGGATCCCGTCCGAGGACGCGCTCCAGGATGGGCTGCGCGACAGCCGGTACCCGTCGCCGGGGGCGACCGTGAACCGGTACGGCCCGGCCGAGACCAGGTTGTGCAGGTACTCCAGCGAGTCCGGCGGGTAGGCCAGGGCCTCCAGCGGCACCGGGGAGGCCGCCGGCAGCGCCAGCACGTCCACGAAGTCGTTTACCGGGGCCAGTAGGTGGAACGCGAGCGTGTCGTCGCCGACGATCTCGATGCCCTCCACGGTGCTGCTCTCGACGAAGGCCGCGGCGTCGGCAACCGGGGTCGCCGCCAGCTGGGCACAGAACTCCCGGAATCCGACGATGGTCGCCGTGAAGTAGCCGCGCAGCGGTGACGGGTTCGGGGGCGTGCACAGTCGCTTGATGCCGCGGGCGACGTCGTTGGCAGTGATCCGGCGCTGGTTGGGGGTGTCCCAGCGCGCCGCGGGACGCAGCCGCACCGTGTAGACCAGCCCGTTCTCGGTGACGACCGGCGCGCCGACGGCGAGGTCCGGCCGCGGGATGGTCGACTTCGTCGTGTCCTCGTCGGAGGGATAGCTGTACAGCTGGCGGGTCACGAGCCGGCTGACCGCCCGCTCGCCGGGCTGGTCGGCCCAGCCCGGATCGCCACTGGGCATCCACTGGGTGACGATCCGCAGCGTGCCGCCCGGCTTGCCGGACGGAGGGGGCGTGGTGGTCGTCGCCGGGGTGGGACTGGCAGCGAGCTCACGCGATCCGTCCCCCGAGCCACCGCTGCAGGCGGTCACCGTGGCAGCCAGGACCGTGGCGAGCAGGACCGTGGCGAGCACGGACACGAGGCGAGGCAGCCGGCCTCCACGGCCGCGACCACTCCCGCGGCCGGGACCAGGGCGCGGGCCGAACTGGGCGTTCAATTCTTCAGCAGCAGACCGAGACCGACGATGCAGGTGAACCAGATGATCCCAACAGCGATGGTCAACCGGTCGAGGTTCTTCTCCACAACCGAGGACCCACCCAGCGACGAGGACACGCCGCCGCCGAACAGGGTGGACAGCCCGCCTCCCTTGGCTCGGTGCAACAGCACAAGCATGATCATCAGAATACTTGCGACAATCAGGGCGATCGACAGACCGATCGTCATCTAGACCAGCTCCCGCTCCTCGGGGAAGTGGCAGGCCGCTCGGTGCCCAGGCCGAACCTCCGACAAGGGCGGTTCCACCGTCCTACGCACCTCCTCGGCCTTCCAGCAACGTGGGTGGAACCGGCACGCCTTGAGGGGATCGGGCGGGCCGGACACGTCGCCACGCAACAGTATCCGCTCTCACCGACAGTGCTTCGCCTGGTCCGGTGGTCCGGCACCGGGACGGCCGGCGGCAGGGCGAGTGCGCGGTAGGCGAGTGTACGGACGCGTCCGCCGTCAGGCCGGCGGCCCGCTGCGCACGATGCCGACGAACTCCTCGGCGACCAGGCTCGCCCCGCCGACCAGCCCGCCGTCCACGTCCGGCATGGTGAACAGCTCGCCGGCGTTCGCTGCCTTCACCGAGCCGCCGTAGAGGACACGGATCCCCGCGGCGATCTCATCGCCGTACTGCCTGGCCAGCTGGCCGCGGACCGCCGCGCACATGTCCTGGGCGTCCTGCGCGGAGGCGGTGCGGCCAGTGCCGATCGCCCACACCGGCTCGTAGGCGATGACGATCGTCGCGGCCTGCTCGGCGGTGATGCCAGCCAGCGACCGCTCGAGCTGACGCAGCACGTGCTCGACCTGGGTGCCGGCGGCCCGGATCTCCTCGGGTTCCCCCACGCACAGGATAGGGGTGAGCCCCACGGAGAAGGCCGCCTTCGCCTTGGCCGCCACCAGCGCGTCGTCCTCGTGGTGGTCGGCCCGGCGCTCGGAGTGCCCGACGACGACGTAGTCGCAGCCGAGCTTGGCCAGCATCGCCCCGCTGATGTCACCGGTGTGCGCACCCGACGCGTAGGGGGAGAGGTCCTGCCCCCCGTAGGCGATGGCGAGCTTGTCCCCGTCCACCAGGGTCTGCACGCTGCGCAGATCGGTGAACGGCGGGAGAACAACGACCTCGACGGTCTCCAGCTCGGCGGGCTTGAGATCGAAGGCGATCTTCTGCACCAGCGCGATCGCCTCGAGGTGATTGAGGTTCATCTTCCAGTTGCCGGCTACCAGCGTCCGTCGGCCGGTGCCCTTGACGCCGGCGGCGCCCTTTGAACCGGCAGCGCCCTTCACCGACCTGTCCTTGCCCACGCCGTCCTCGTCCTTCCCGGATCCCCTGTTCTTCCCGGATCCCCTGTTCTTCCCGGATCCCCTGTCGGAACCTCGCTCAGATCTTCCCCGGCCCAGCAGGGCCATCAGCCGGCCCCGGCCCCGGAGGTCCCGCGGAGGCCGGACGTCCCGCGGAAATCAGACATCGAGGGCCGCGAGCCCGGGCAGCGTCTTGCCCTCCAGGTATTCCAGGCTCGCGCCGCCGCCGGTCGAGATGTGGCTGAAGGCATCCTCCGGGATGCCGAGCGTGCGGACCGCCGCGGCGGAGTCGCCGCCACCCACGACGGAGAACCCCTTGCCGGCGGCGACCGCCTCGGCCACCCCCCGGGTGCCCGCGGCGAACGGCGCGAGCTCGAACACGCCCATCGGCCCGTTCCAGAAGACCGTGGCCGCTCCGGCCAGCCGCGCGGCGAACAGCTCCGTCGACGCCGGGCCGGTGTCGAGCCCGAGCCAGCCGGCGGGGATGGCGTCAGCCGCGACGACGGCGGTGTCCGCGTCGGCGGCGAACCTGTCCGCGACGACGACGTCGGTCGGCAGCACGATCCGCTCCCCGCCCTCGGCGAGCAGCTCCTTGCACGTTTCGATCATCTCGCTCTCCAGCAGCGACCCGCCGACCCCGTGACCGAGCGCCGCCAGGAAGGTGAAGCACATCCCCCCGCCGACGAGCAACGCGTCGACCTTGGGCAGCAGCGCGCGGATCACGCCGAGCTTGTCGGACACCTTGGACCCGCCGAGCACGACACTGTAGGGACGCGCCGGGTCGCTGCTGAGCCGGCGGAGCACTTCCAGCTCGGTAAGCACGAGCCGACCCGCGGCGTGCGGCAGCCGCTTCGGGACGTCGGCGACGCTGGCATGGGCCCGGTGGACCGCGCCGAAGGCGTCCCCGACGTAGAACTCGGCGAGCGCCGACAGCTCGTCGGCGAAGGCCGCGCGGATCGCCGCGTCCTTGCTGGCCTCCCCGGCTGCGAAGCGCAGGTTCTCCAGCAGGGCCACCTCGCCGTCCCCGAGCCCGGCGACCACCTCGCGGGCATGCGCACCGGCGATGTCACCGCTGCCGTCGCCGGCGAACGCCACCGGCCGGCCCAGCAGCTCGGCGAGCCGACCCGCCACCGGCTCCAGGGAGTACTTCGGGTCCGGTTCGCCCTTCGGCCGGCCCAGGTGCGAGCTCACGACCACCCGGGCGCCCCGGTCCAGCAGCGCGGAGATGGTCGGGACGCTGGCGCGGACCCGGCCGTCGTCGGTGATGCGCGGGGTGTCACCGGAACGATCCAGCGGCACGTTCAGGTCGCTGCGGACCAGCACTCGGTGCCCGGCGACCTGCAGGTCGTCGATCGTCCTCACGCTTCGTTACTCCATTGGGGAGAGAAATTGTCGAGGAAGAGCCGGAGAGGATCCTCTCCGGCCCGGTCGGGAGGAACGGCCGGGGAGGACCGGCGCCGCCCGACGGGTTTCACCGGCCGGCGGCGCGCGGGCCTAGAGGCGCGCGGCGACCAGCGCGGTCAGGTCGACCAGCCGGTTGGAGTAGCCCCACTCGTTGTCGTACCAGCCGACGACCTTCACCTGATTGCCGGCGGACATCGTCAGCAGCGAGTCAAACGTGCAGGACGCCGGGGTGTTGACGATGTCAGAGGAGACGATCGGGTCCTCGGTGTAGACAAGGTAGCCCTTCAGCGGGCCCTCCGCCGCCGCCTTGAACGCCGCGTTGACCTCTTCCTTGCTGGCCTTCTTGTCCAGGGTGGCCACCAGGTCGGTGACCGAGCCGTCGAGGACCGGCACCCGCATCGCCAGTCCGTCGAGCTTGCCCTTGAGGTGGGGCAGGACCAGCGCGGTGGCCTTCGCCGCACCCGTGGTGGTCGGGATGATGTTCTGCGCCGCAGCCCGCGCCCGCCGCAGGTCCGAGTGCGGGAAGTCCAGGATGACCTGGTCGTTGGTGTAGGCGTGGATGGTGGTCATCAGCCCCTGGCTGATACCGAAGGCCTCGTCGAGCACCTTCGCCATCGGCGCGACGCAGTTCGTCGTGCAGGATGCGTTGGACAGGATGTGGTGCCTGGCCGGGTCGTAGGCGTCGTCGTTCACGCCTATCACCACAGTGATGTCCTCGTCCTTGGCCGGCGCCGAGATGATGACCTTCTTGGCACCCGCCTGCAGGTGCTTGCCCGCATCCGCCGCCTTGGTGAAGCGGCCGGTGGACTCGATGACGACGTCCACGCCCAGATCGGCCCAGGGCAGCGCCGCCGGGTCGCGCTCGGCCAGCACCTTGATCACGGCGTCACCGACGCGGATACCCTCGTCAACGACGCTGACCGCAGCGGACAGCGTACCCAGCGTGGTGTCGTACTTGAGCAGATGCGCGAGAGTCTTGTTGTCGGTCAGGTCGTTGACCGCGACGATCTCAAGATCGTTCCGGTTGCTCGCCGCGAGCGCCCGCCAGAAGTTACGACCGATTCGCCCGAAGCCGTTGACACCCACCCGCGTAGCCACGTCCAGGACTCCCTACCGTCTTGTCTCGTCGTTTCGATAGTCACGCCGTCGTTCCATCGCGACGTCGTCGTTCGGTTGTGACGTTCTCGTTCATGTGGCGCTGTCGTTCATGTGGCGCTGTCGTTCATGTGGCGCTGTCGTTCATGTGGCGCTGTCGAGGCAGGAGCCTAACGAGTTTGCACATCATCGGCGGGAATCCGAACCGTGCGATGTTGGTCTCCTCACACGGTGCGGGCACGCCCCACCCGGAAACTACATCCCATCACATGGCTGCGCTGCCGCACCGCCGGTGCGCCTCCGCGCAGGGCCGGGGGCCGGCAGATCCCGTGGACCCGCGCTGACGCCGGCCGAACCGCCCAGGCGGGCGTCCCACGGGGCGGACCCCACCCCGAAGAGCCCCGAAGAGCCATCCGATCCCGATGGTGCTACTGGGCCAGTAGTCCACTTGCGGGTATGACTTGCAGGTATGAAATGTCTGGGCCTGACCTGGGCCGCTGTTGCTCAGGCGTTCTCAAGGAGATCCGGGGAGACGCTCGCCTCGGTGTTGGGGATACCGAGCGCGTTGGCCCTCTTGTCGGCGAGCGCCAGCAGCCGGCGGATCCGGCCGGCGACCGCATCCTTGGTCAGCGGCGGGTCCGCGAGCGCGCCCAGCTCCTCCAGGGAGGCCTGCGCGTGCTCGATGCGCAACCGGCCGGCCGCCAGCAGGTGCTCCGGGGCGTCGTCGCCGAGGATGCGCATCGCGGCCTGCACCCGGGCGCCGGCGGCCACCGCGGCCCGGGCGGAGCGGCGCAGGTTGGCGTCGTCGAAGTTCGCCAGCCGGTTGGCGGTCGCCCGGACCTCCCGGCGCATCCGCCGTTCCTCCCAGGCGAGCAGGCTGTCGTGCGCACCGATCCTGGTCAGCAGCGCGCCGATCGCGTCGCCGTCGCGGATGACGACGCGATCGACGCCGCGCACGTCCCGGCTTTTGGCCTGGACCCCCAGCCGACGCGCCGCGCCGACCAGGGCGAGCGCGGCCTCTGGACCAGGCGAGGTCACCTCCAGCGAGCAGGACCGACCCGGCTCGGTCAGCGAACCGTGGGCGAGGAACGCGCCCCGCCAGGCCGCCGCGGCGTCACAGGCGGAGCCCGTGACCACCTGCGGCGGCAGCCCGCGCACCGGACGGCCACGCTGGTCGAGCAGGCCGGTGGACCGCGCGAGCTGCTCGCCGTCTCGCTCGACGCGCACGATGTAGCGCACCGAGCGGCGCAGCCCACCGGCGGCCAGCACGGCCACCGTCGAGGGGAAGCCGAAGACCTCGGCGACCTCACGACGCAACCGGCGGGCGGTCGCGCCAGTATCGAGTTCCGCCTCGACCACGATGCGACCACCGACGATGTGCAGCCCCCCACCGAAGCGCAGCAGGGCCGCCATCTCGGCCCGCCGGCAACAGGGCTTCGCGACCCGCAGCCGGCTCAGTTCGTCCTTGACGGTGGCCGTCATCGCCGCCACACCGATCACTCCTTGGCTTCACCGGATGGGGTCCGGCGGACCGGTCCGCCGGACGATGAGTACTGCGTGACCGGCCGCCGGGACGCGGGCGTCGGGCAGGTCGCCTCCGGGAGTCCCGCGAACACCGCACGGAAGGCCGCGGCGAGCCGGACCGGATCGTGCACGGGCGCGCCGGGGATCCGCACCGGCGCCAGATGGAGCCGGGCACCGACGTCCGCCGCCGCCCGGGCGAGCAGATCGGGGTCGGGCACGGCGGTCGGATCAGCGATCACCACGTCCAGCCGCAGGCCGGGAACGTGCCGGCCGAGGGAGTGGAGATGGGCCTGGGGGGTGTATCCCTCGGTCTCCCCCGGCTGGGCGGCCAGATTCAACACCATCACCCGGTTCGCCCGGGACGTCGCGATCGCCCGGTTCATCTCGGGAACCAGTAGATGCGGCAGCATGCTCGTGTAGTGCGATCCCGGTCCAAGGATGATCCAGTCGGCCGCGGCCGCCGCGGTTACCGCCTCCGGACAGGCCGGCGGTGCCGCCGGCGACAGCCGGACACCCGCGACCCGTCCACCGGTCGTGGCCACCGCGGCCTGCCCGCGCACCTCGACCTCGGCGGTGGGCGCCGCCGGATCCAGCCCCACGACGTCGGCGACGATGTCGATGCCCCTGGTCGACAACGGCAGCACCCGCCCCCGCACGCCGAGGAGGGTGGCGGCCAGGTCGAGCGCGGCCACCGGTGATCCGGCGCGCTCGGCGAGCGCGGTCAGCACGAGGTTGCCGACCGCGTGCCCGGCGAGCGGCCCGTCGCCGCCGAACCGGTGCTGGAACACGTCCGCCCAGGTGGTCGACCATCCGTCCGGTCCGGCCAGCGCGGCCAGGGCCATTCGCAGATCGCCCATGGGCAGCGCGCCGAGCTCCGCGCGCAGCCGCCCGGAGGATCCACCGTCGTCACCGACGGTCACCACGGCGGTAAGCGCCGAGGTGATCTGCCGGAGCGCGGCGAGCGAGGCGGCGAGCCCGTGGCCACCGCCGAAGGCGACGACCGCCGGTGCCCGGTCCGGACCGTCGGAGCGCGCGGCTACGCCCTTGAGGTTCACGGATGGTTCACTCCCGTCCCAGGTCACGGTGCACCACCCGGACTCCCACGCCGCCCGCGGCGAGCCGGATGCCGAGCTGCTCGGCGATCGCGACGCTACGGTGCTTGCCGCCGGTGCACCCGACGGCCAGCGTGAGATACCGCTTGCCCTCACGGGCGTAGCCCTCGCCGACCAGGCGGAGCAGCGCCGAGTACTGGTCGAGGAAGTCCTGCGCTCCCGGCTGGGCCAGCACATAGTCGCGCACCTGCGGATCGCGGCCGGTGAACGGGCGCAGCGCCTCCACCCAGTGCGGGTTGGGCAGGAACCGGCAGTCGGCGACGAGATCCGCATCCAGCGGAAGTCCGTACTTGTACCCGAACGACACCACCGTGGCGTTGAGCCGGTTGGCGTTCGGCTGCCCGAACGCGGCGTCGATCTTCGACCGCAACTCGTGGACGTTCAGGTCGGTGGTGTCGAGGACCAGGTCGGCCTCGCCGCGCAGCTCGGCGAGCAGAATCCGTTCCCGGCCGATGCCGTCGACCACCCGCTCGTCGCGCTGCAGCGGATGCGGCCGGCGGACGTGCTCGAACCGGCGGATCAGCGCGTCGTCGCTGGCCTCGAGGAACAGCATCCGGGGATGCATGCCCCGCGCGTCGAGCGCCGCGATCGCGGCGCGCAGGTCAGAGAAAAACGGCCGGCCCCGCACGTCCACCACGACGGCGATGCGGCTGATTGCCCCACCGGAACGACGGCCCAGCTCAGCCATGGTGGACAGTAGCTCCGGGGGAAGGTTGTCGACGACGAACCAGCCCAGGTCCTCCAGACACTTCGCCGCGGTGCTGCGCCCGGCGCCGGACAGCCCGGTGATGATCGCCAGATCCAGGGTCGGGGTGGTCATGAGACGGTCTCCGTGTCGAGAATCTCTCCGGTGCGCGGGTCGACGACGGGGGCGGGCGCGTCGGCGCGGCCCGGCGCCGACCGGGCCAGCGCGGTGACGATCGCCGCCGCCGTCCGCGGGCCGATGCCGGGCACCTGCGCGATCTGCTCGGCACTCGCCGCCCGTATCTTCGCCACCGAACCGAAGTGGCGCAGCAGGGCCTTGCGCCGGGTGTCACCCAGGCCGGGGACCTCGTCGAGGGCGGAGGCCACCATGGCCGTGGACCGCTTCTGCCGGTGGTAGGCGATGGCGAAGCGGTGCGCCTCGTCGCGCACCCGTTGCAGCAGGTAGAGCGCCTCGGACGTCCGCGGGAGGATGACCGGGTCCGCGGTGTCCGGCAGCCAGACCTCCTCCAGCCGCTTCGCCAGCCCGCACAGCGCCACCCCGCCGGGGCCGGCGTCGATGCCGAGCTCGTCAAGCGCCCGGGCCGCCGCAGCCACCTGGGGCGCCCCGCCGTCCACCACGACGAGGTTCGGCGGGTAGACGAACCGGCGCGGCCGCCCGGTCCCCGGATCGATCGGCTGCGCGGCACCCGGCGCGCCGGCGATGTCGCCAAGCTCGCCGATGGCGGCGATGTCGCCAATGCGGGACCGCTCGGCGAGGTAGCGCGAGAACCTCCGGTGGATGGTTTCGTACATGCTCGCCACGTCGTCCCCGGCAGCCCTGTCCCGGCCGGCACCCTCCCGACCGGCACCCTCCCGACCGGCGATGCCGCGGATCGCGAACCTGCGGTACTCGGACTTGCGCGGCAGGCCGTCCTCGAACACGACCATGCTCGCCACGACGTTCGTGCCCTGGGTGTTCGAGACGTCGAAGCACTCGATGCGCAGCGGCGCGTCGGGCAGCTCCAGGGCCTCCTGAAGCTCGGCGAGGGCACGGCTGCGGGCGGTGAGGTCACTGGCCCGCTTCGTCCGGTGCAGCGCGAACGCCTGCTTGGCGTTGCGCTCCACCGTTTCGAGCAGGGTGCGCTTGTCCCCACGGCGGGGCACGCGGACCTCGACGCGGCTACCCCGGGCCGCGCCGAGCAGTTCGGTGACCGCCTCGACATCGGGCGGCAGGGCGGGCACCAGGATCTCGCGGGGGATGCCCTCCCCCTGGGAGCCCGCGGTGGTCGTGGGCACCGTCGAACCGGCGGTCCCGGTCGAGGCCGCTCCCGTGCCGTCGAGGTACTCCTGGGTGAGGAACTGCTCGACGAGGTCCGCGGTCGTGACCTCGTCGAGCTTGTCGACGACCCAGCCCCGCTGGCCGCGTACCCGCCCGCCACGCACGTAGAACACCGTGACGGCGGCCTCCAGCTCGTCCTCGGCGAAGGCGATGACGTCGGCGTCGGTGCCGTCGGGCAGGACCACGGCCTGCTTCTCGACCGCGCGGCGCAGGGCGCCGATGTCGTCGCGCAGCCGCGCGGCGCGTTCGTACTCCTGGGCCTGCGCCGCCTGCTGCATCTCCCGTTCGAGCCGACGCAGGTAACGGCCCGTCTGCCCGGACATGAAGTCGCAGAAGTCCTCGACGATCTCCCGATGGGTGGCCGCGTCGACCCGTCCCACGCAGGGTGCCGAGCACCGGTCGATGTACCCGAGCAGGCACGGCCGTCCGACCTGCGCGGCCCGTTTGAAGACCCCGCCCGAGCACGTGCGGGCGGGGAAGACCCGCAGGAGCAGATCGAGGGTCTCCCGGATGGCCCAGGCATGCGCGTACGGGCCGAAGTACCGGACGCCCTTGCGCTTGGGTCCCCGCATGACCTGCAGGCGCGGGAACTCCTCGTGGAGGGTCACGGCGAGACTCGGGTAGCTCTTGTCGTCGCGGTAGCGGACGTTGAAGCGCGGGTCGAACTGCTTGATCCACGTGTACTCGAGCTGGAGGGCCTCGACCTCGGTCGAGACGACGGTCCAGTCGACCGAGCTCGCCGAGGAGACCATGTGCTGCGTACGCGGATGGAGGGTGTGCAACTCGGCGAAGTAGTTGGCCAGCCGGGCCCGCAGGTTCTTGGCCTTGCCGACATAGAGCACACGACCGTGCTCGTCACGGAAACGATAGACACCGGGTGTCTCGGGGATCGAGCCCGGCGCGGGCCGGTAGGACGCCGGATCAGCCATGAACCGAGCCTACGGCGACCTTCATCCCGAGCAAGCAGCACCTGCACGTAACCATTTCATCACGCATAGCGCGCGGGCTTGACGGCGGGTTCCCTCCGGTGGTGGCGGTAGGGTAACGAGCGGCGACGGCCACCCGGTAGCGTCGTGACCGATTACACACCTTCCGCTGTTTCGGGGGCCCCCGTTGGCGTCCGGGGCGGAGGGCTGCGACCCTCGAGACATCGGGCAAGCGAACCGAGGGAGCCAGCGCGTGCTTGGTAAGGACGTCACGGCGGAGTTCGTCGTGGACGACGCGTCCAGCCGTGGGCGGATCACCGTGTTCCAGATCTGCTGGGGCGCCCGCGACCCGTTGGCCGTGTCCATGACGCTGGTGTCCAGGCCGGAGCATCCCGCGCTGCCGCAGGGCAGCTGGGTCGCACCACGCGACACCCTGCGCGCCGGCCTGGAGACGGCGGTGGGCGACGGGGACGTCCGGATCGGTCCCGACGCGGATCGGCGCGGCGTGCGGCTCGACTTGGTGCACGGCGACCGCCAGTCCGTGGTAGTGGTCGCGGCGTCGTCGCTGCGCAGCTTCCTGGACCGCACCGAGCGGCTTGTCCCGACCGGTCAGGAGCACACCGAACAGGAGCTGGACGCCGTCCTCGCGGACCTGCTGCGGACCTGAGCGGGCGGGAGCGGTCCCACCTCGGCGACCTGGTCCCTGAGGATCTCCCGGAGGAAGACCGCGGTGTGGCTCTCCTCGACCGCCGCCACGGCCTCGGGCGACCCCTGCGCGACGACACGGCCGCCTCCCGTGCCCCCCTCCGGACCCAGGTCAATGATCCAGTCCGCCGTCTTGATGACATCGAGGTTGTGCTCGATCACGATGACCGTGTTCCCGGCGTCGACCAGCCGGCCGAGCACGCCGAGCAGCTTGCGGATGTCCTCGAAGTGCAGACCGGTCGTCGGCTCGTCGAGCACGTAGACCGTCCGGCCGGTGGAGCGCCGCTGCAGCTCCGAGGCGAGCTTGACCCGCTGCGCCTCGCCGCCGGACAGGGTCGGCGCCGACTGGCCGAGCCGGACGTACCCCAGGCCGACGTCGTTCAGCGTCCGCAGGTGGCGGGCGATGGCCGGCACCGCGGCGAAGAACTCCGCCGCCTCCTCGATCGGCATGTCGAGCACCTCGGCGATGTTCCTGCCCTTGTAGTGCACCTCCAGCGTCTCCCGGTTGTACCGGTCGCCGTGGCAGACCTCGCACGGCACGTACACGTCTGGCAGGAAGTTCATCTCAATCTTGAGGGTGCCGTCACCGGAACACGCCTCGCACCGCCCGCCCTTGACGTTGAACGAGAACCGGCCCGGCAGATAGCCACGGACCTTCGCCTCGGTCGTCTCGGCGAACAGCCGGCGGATGTGGTCAAACACGCCGGTGTAGGTGGCGGGGTTGGACCGCGGTGTGCGTCCGATCGGGGACTGGTCGACCCGGACCGCCTTGTCGAGGTGGTCGAGCCCGCTGACAGTGCGGTGCCGGCCCGGCACCTGCCGGGCGCCGTTGAGCTTGTTCGCCAGGACGGCGGCGAGGATGTCGTTGACGAGGGTGGACTTCCCCGAGCCCGACACCCCGGTGACGGCCACGAAACAGCCCAGCGGGAACGACACGGTGACGTCGCGCAGGTTGTGCTCCCGGGCCCCGTGTACGGTCAGTGCCCGGCCCTTGGCCGGCACCCGGCGGATGTCGGGCACCGGGACCCGCCGCCGCCCGGACAGGTAGGCGCCGGTCATCGACTCCTCGCTGGCGAGCAGCTTCTCGACCGGCCCGGAGACGACGACCCGACCGCCGTGCTCGCCGGCGCCGGGGCCGATGTCGACCACCCAGTCGGAGGCGCGAATCGTGTCCTCGTCGTGCTCGACGACGATGAGCGTGTTACCCAGGTCGCGCAGCCGCAGCAGGGTCTGGATGAGCCGGCGGTTGTCCCGCTGGTGCAGGCCGATCGACGGCTCGTCGAGCACGTACAGCACCCCGACGAGCCCGGAACCGATCTGGGTGGCCAGCCGGATGCGCTGTGCCTCGCCGCCCGCCAGGGTGCCGGCGGCCCGGTCGAGGGAGAGGTAGTCCAGCCCCACGTCCAGCAGGAACGTCAGCCGCGCGTCGACCTCCTTGAGCACCCGACCGGCAATGGTCCGCTCCCGTTCGGTGAGGTCGAGCCCGCGCAGGAACACGGCGCACTCGCCGATCGCCAGACCCGAAACCTCGGCGATCGACCGGCCACCCAGCGTCACCGCGAGTGACTCCGGCTTTAGCCGCGCGCCGCGGCAGGCCGGGCAGGGGATGTCGCGCATGTAGCCCTCGTACCGCTCCCGGCTGCTGTCCGACTCGGCCTCGCGGTGCCGGCGGCCCAGGAAACCGATCACGCCCTCGAAGGAGGTGTGGTAGGAACGCTTGCGGCCGTAGCGGTTGGTGTAGCCGACGTGGATCTCGGTGTCGCCGCTGCCGTACAGCACGGCCTTGCGGGCCCGCTCGGGCAGCCCCTCCCACGGGGTGTCCATCCTGAAGCTGAGGTCCTCGGCGAGGGCCGTGAGCAACCGTTCGAAGTACTCCTTGTTGTGGCCGCCCGACCAGGGGGCCACCGCGCCCTGCGCCAGCGACAGGGTGGGGTCGGGCACGACGAGCTCCGGGTCGACCTCCTTGCGGGTCCCAATCCCGGTGCACTCGGGGCAGGCGCCGTACGGCGAGTTGAACGAGAACGACCGCGGCTCCAGCTCCTCAAAGGAGAGGTCGTCGTAGAGGCAGGCCAGATGCTCGGAGTACATCCGCTCGCGCTCGGGATCGTCGGTGTCGCGGTCGACGAAGTCAACCAGGACGAGCCCGCCGCCCAGCTTCAGGGCCGTCTCCACCGAGTCGGTGAGCCGCCGCTTCGCTGACGACTTGATCGCGAGCCGATCGACGACGACCTCGATCGTATGCTTGCGCTGCTTCTCCAGCTTCGGCGGATCGGTGAGCGGCACCACCGTGCCGTCGACGCGGGCCCGTGCGAACCCGGAGCTCTGCAGCTCGGCGAACAGGTCGACGTACTCGCCCTTGCGGCCACGCACCACCGGGGCCAGCACCTGGAAGCGGGTGCCTTCGGGCAACTCCAGCAGCCGATCGACGATCTGCTGCGGGGTCTGCCGGGAGATCAGCCGCCCGCACTTCGGGCAGTGCGGGCGGCCGGCGCGGGCGAAGAGCAGCCGCAGGTAGTCGTAGACCTCGGTGATCGTGCCGACGGTGGACCGCGGGTTGCGCGAGGTCGACTTCTGATCGATGGAGACGGCCGGAGACAGCCCCTCGATGAAGTCGACGTCGGGCTTGTCCATCTGCCCGAGGAACTGCCGCGCATAGGCCGACAGCGACTCCACGTAGCGCCGCTGCCCCTCGGCGAAGATTGTGTCGAAGGCGAGGCTGGACTTGCCGGACCCGGACATACCGGTGAAGACGATCAGCCCGCCGCGGGGCAGGTCGAGGTCGACGTCACGGAGATTGTGTTCACGCGCGCCACGCACGACAAGACGATCGGCCATCGACAAACCCTCATGATCTTCAGTAAGACCGGACCTGGGCGAGTGTGGCCATGCTACGGATGAGGACCGACACTTTTCCGGGGGCGGCCACCTAACCATCAGCCGGACGAATCCGTCGGATCCGGCAGAGACCTCGGATGCGTCAGAGGCGTCAGATCTCCCGGTGCCACCCGACGGACCGTAACGACCGGCAGCTATCCCCTGTTCCCGTCCCATCCGCGCCATCCACTCCGGAGATGATCATCATGAGCGACGCCAACGGCGGCGACACCAGCCGCACCGGCTACACCGGCTACACCGGGAAAGTCACGGTCGGCGGTCCGGCCGACGTGCGGACCCTGCCAGGCCTGACGATCACCAAGGTCGCCGTCGGCCCGATGAACAACAACGCCTACCTGCTGCGCTGCCCGGTCACCGGGGAGCAGCTGCTCGTCGACGCGGCGAACGAGGCCGACACGCTGCTGCGGCTTGCCGGGGATGCGGGGCTGGCAACGGTGGTCACCAGCCATCGGCACGATGATCATGTTCAGGCCCTCGCAGATGTGGTCACCACCACCGGGGCCAGCACGGTCGCCCATCCGGACGATGCCCCGGCCATTCCGGTGCCCACCGCGCGGCAGGTGCGCGAGGGGGACGAGATCGCCGTCGGGACGGCGGCCCTTCGGGTGATCCACCTGGTCGGGCACACACCCGGGTCCATCGCCCTGCTCTACGACGCCGATCCCGCCGCTCCCCACCTCTTCACCGGAGACTGCCTGTTCCCTGGCGGCCCTGGAAACACGTTCGGTGACGAACAGGCCTTCACGACGCTGATGGACGATCTCGAACGCAAGATCTTCGGCCCACTGCCGGACACCACCTGGATCTACCCCGGCCACGGACACGACACCACCCTCGGCGCCGAACGCCCGCACCTGGCGGAATGGCGCGCCCGCGGCTGGTGACGGTGGCGGTGAGGCCGGCTGCGGCGAGCTCGCGCGCTCACGCCAGCGGGCACTCACGCCACCGGGCACTCACGCCACCGGGCACTCACTCCCCCGAGACCCCCTCCGGCACGAGGTGATGCTGGCGTTACGTCCGCTGGCCAGAGGAGCCAGAGAAGCCGGGGGCGCCGGGGGCGCCGTCGGCAAGATCATCGATCAGATCGTCCTGCCGCTGCCGCGGCGTCCGCGGGACCGGGCGGAGATGGCCGAGACGCAGCCGCGTCTCGGCCGGGACGGCGTGCCACCGTGAGCTGACCGCGGGCTCCCAGCCTGGCCGGGCCAGCCCGCTCACCAGTCCGGAGAGGATCCGGACCGCGCGCAACGCGTCGTGCGACCGGCCCACGGCCAATTTGCGCGCGGCGAGGACGGTCAACTGGGCCGCGTGCACCGCGGTCCACGACCGGCCCACGTCGTGACGGTGCCGCCGGGCATAGGTGGCGGCCGACCGGCCGAGTTCGGCGTACAGCAGCCCGGACCGCCCGACGGTCTCCCCGCCCACATGAACGACCGGCCAGGCGTCGTCCGCCCAGACGATGCGCCCGCCCGCGGCGTGCAACCGGGCGAACAGATCCGTCTCCTCGTAGTACATCCAGTACGACGGGTCGAATCCGCCCAGCCGTAGGAAAATCTCCGAGCGGACGGCGAAGAAGGCGCCGACCGGATAGCGCAGTTCCGGCCACCTCCCCACCGCGGCGCTCTCGCCCCGTACCGCCGTGTAGGCGTTCGTCCGCGGGCGCGGCAGGACGGCACTCGCCCGTCCCCGCTCGCCCGCTGTGCCGCGGATCGGGAAGCCGACCACGTCGGCGGACGACGGGGCCCAGGCGAGCAGCTTCGGGATCATCATCGCGGTGTCGGCAGGGACCGTCACATCACTGTTGACCACCAGGATCCACTCCGGCCGCAGCCCGTCCTCCAGGGCACGGCGGACAGCGAGGTTCACCGCGGTGCCGTATCCGACGTTCCCGTGCCCCTGGACCACGCGCACACCGTCCGGCAACGCATCATGCCGGGATTTCCCATCATTTTCTACCAGAAATACCCGACATTCCGCCATGGCATCCAGTGTGGTCAGCAACCGGTACAGAGACGTCGATCCCCCGTGAGAAACGACGACCGCCAACAGCCTGTGCATCATCCGCCTTCGGCTAGTGCGCCCGCAACGAGCTGCGAAATTTCGGGAAGAATCGGCAAGAAAGGACCACGACTCACGCCGAACGAGTACACACGATCGGTCCCGGAACGTCGAGTATTCCCGCCCGCGCGTCTCCTCGCCCGCGCCAGAGAGATACGTTCCGGCGGCTGGATGTGCACCGAATGTACCGCAGTACCCGCCGGAGCCAGCATAACCGATGAGCCAGGACTGTCAGGCATCCTCGTTCCCGGCGCGTCGCGACACCATTCCTCGATATGTTTCCGGGCGGGTGGCGAACCGGGCCCGGTTCGCCACCCGCCCGCCGGTCATCGGGGCACCGCCTGGGAGCCTTCGGTTACCCCCTCCGGCTCGGTTACCCCCTCCGGCTCGGTTACCCCCTCCGGCTCGGTTACCCCCTCCGGCTCGGTTACCCCCTCCGGCTCGGTTACGCCCCCCGGCTCGGCCACGGACCGCGGGGCCGGCGGGGTGGTGCGCAGCGACCAGACGATGGCCACGACCAATGTCACCACAATGACACCGAGCGACAGCGCGATCGGCGGGTGCCACACATCGGTGAGCAACATCTTCACGCCGATGAAGGCCAGGATGAACGCGAGCCCCGTCGCCAGGTGGTGGAAACGTTCCATCAGACCGGAGAGCAGGAAGAACAACGACCGCAGCCCCAGGATGGCCAGGGCGTTGCTCGTGTAGACCAGGAACACCTTGTCGGTCACACCGAGCGCGGCGGGCACCGAGTCGAACGCGAACAGGACGTCGACGGTCTCGATCACGACGAGGACGGCCAGTAGCGGCGTGGCGACCAGCTTCCCGGCACGCCGAAACACGAAACGCTGCCCCTGATAGTCGTCGGTGACCGGAATGACCTTGCGCAGCAGCGCGACCGCCCTGCTCCGGCCCGGATCCATCTCGACGCCGTCGCCCCGGAGCATCGTGACCGCCGTGTAGAGCAGAAAAGCCCCGAAGACGTAGATGACAAAGCTGAACCGTTCGAGCAGCGCGATGCCGGCCGCGATGAACAGGAAACGGAGCACAAGCGCTCCCAGCACACCGTAGAACAGGACGCGGTGCTGGTAGGCGCGAGGCACCCTGAAATAAGAGAAGATCAGCGCGAAGACGAAGAGGTTGTCGACGGACAGGCTCTTTTCCAGCAGCCACGCGGCGGCGTACTCGCCGGCGGGCCCCGGGCCCTGCCAAGCCCAGATGACACCGGCGAATCCGATGCCCAGCGAGACCCACAGAACGCTCCACCACGCGGCCTCGCGAAAGCCGATGACGTGAGCCCGACGATGTGCCAGCAGGTCGATGGTCAGGAGTGTGAGCAGGACGCCGACGAAGGCGGCCCAAGCCCAGGGGGGCACGTACACAGATGATCTCCAGCGGAGTCGGGTGCCCGCCGCGGCGGGCGGTCAGCGCCAGAAGCCGCCGGGATGGGCGGGGCGGACCGTGGTGGCGCGCCCGCGCAGCGGGGCGGTCTCCACCGCCTGCTTCAGCTCCACCGGGCCCACCGTTCCGATCAGGCGAAGGCGACCGTCATCCGGGGCGGCGCCAATGACGGCGACGCAGCCCGCGGCCGGCCGCTCCAGAAGCCGGCCGGTGACGTCCGTCAGCTGCTCGTCCGGACGGGCGGTGGCAACCATCTCCAGCGGAATCATGACCCGGTTGATCCGGGCGAGACCTCGATCGTCCATCGGCACTGCGGCGAGGTCACGCAACAGCGCCACCCCGGCGAGGGATCCGTCGAAGTCCTCGACTCCGAACACCGCCCTCCGCGACGGCAGTACAACCTCGTCCAGCGCGCTTGCGACGGTCGTCCAGGCGGACAACGGCGGCGGCGGCGGGCTCATCACGTCCCGGACGGTCAGACCCTCCAGCGCGACGTAGGTCCGCTGCTGCGCCTGGGCGAACCGGGAGGTGCCCAGCGCCAACCAACCCAGCAGGACGGCCCACAGCGCGACGAACCCGACCAGGAACGACCCGACCACCCCGACGGCGATCAGTGACCAGCCAGTGATCACGCCGGCGCGGGCCGCGGCCTGCTCGGCGCGCGCACGACTGCCGGTGCGGCGCTCCACCCGGGCGGCGATCAGCCGGCCGCCGGAGCTGCGCGGGGAGGGAAGGACGTCAACGAGGGTCACCAGCAGCGCGAAGGTACCCACCCACAGGGCCACCTCGCCGGCCAGTTCCCAGGTGCCGGCGGGTGCCAGGGCACCGAGCACGACGAGCAGGGCCCCGGCGGCAGCGGTGACGAGCAGGCCGGCCCGCGCGATCCGCGCCTCGACCTGGGTGCCGACCTGGGTGCCCGTCCCCGGCGTGGGATCGAGGGCCGCCACGGGCGGCGGCGCGAGATCGATACCGTGGAGTGCCGGCTGGTGGGCGGCCGGGTGAGGGGCTGTCGGGTGAGGGGCGGCCGCCACGCCCGCGGAGCGGTCGGGCGCACCGGCCAGGACCAGCCGGCTCCCGAAGGCGCCGAGGGTGATGCCGAGAACGGTCACCCCCGACCGACGGGCCGACCGGGCCCGCATCAGATCGGCGGCCAGCAGGACGCCCACGAGCAAGCCCGCCCCGATCAGACCGCCGGACAGGTAGGCGAATCCGGGCCGGCCGGGCACGGTGGCCGGCAGCGTGATCGCGGAGAGGAGGACAGTGACGATCGCCACCGAGACAGCCAGTCCCGGACGCACCGTGATCGGCGGGAGATGTCCCCGTCGGGTGGCGTCGTGGGTGGTCATGTCCGCTCAGAGCTCCTTTCGCCTTCACCGGGCCGCGGTCACGACCGGGTGTCATACATGCTCAACGCATAGCCTGCCCGTCAACGTCCCGGCAGACACCGCAGGGAGTCCGCGACTTTGCCGACGATTTCGTTGCCGACGATTTCGTTGCCGAGGTTCGGCAACATCGAAGTTCGGCAACATCGAGATTCGGAAACTGTCGGAGGCCTGTGGTGTGCTAGAAGCCGTGAGCACAACGTTCGAACGGCCCACCATCGACATCGAGCGGACGCGGGCGCCGTTTCAGGTCGTGTCCGACTTCTCCCCGTCGGGCGACCAGCCTGCCGCCATCGACGAGCTGGCCCGGCGGGTCGGGGCCGGCGAGTCCGACGTCGTCCTCCTCGGCGCCACCGGCACCGGAAAGTCCGCGACCACCGCGTGGCTGGTCGAGCGCCTGCAGCGGCCGACGTTGGTGATGGCTCCGAACAAGACGCTCGCCGCGCAGCTCGCCAACGAGTTCCGGGAGCTGCTGCCGCACAACGCCGTCGAGTACTTCGTCTCGTACTACGACTACTACCAGCCCGAGGCGTACATCGCGCAGACGGACACCTACATCGAGAAGGACTCCTCGATCAACGAGGAGGTGGAGCGGCTACGGCACTCGGCGACGATGAACCTGCTCACCCGTCGGGACGTCGTCGTGGTCGCGAGCGTCAGCTGTATCTACGGCCTCGGCACACCGCAGGAGTACATCGACCGGATGGTGCGGCTGAGGGTCGGCGACGAGATCGAGCGGGACCTGCTGCTGCGCCGCTTCGTTGACGTACAGTACACCCGCAACGACCTCGCCTTCACCCGCGGGACGTTTCGGGTCCGGGGGGACACGGTGGAGATCTTCCCGGTCTACGAGGAGCTCGCCGTCCGAGTCGAGATGTTCGGCGACGAGATCGAGCGGCTCACCTACCTGCATCCACTGACCGGGGAGGTCGTCCGCGAGGCGGAGGAGATCTACGTCTTCCCGGCCACGCACTACGTCGCCGGGCCGGAGCGGATGGAGCGGGCGATCGCCGGCATCGAGGCGGAGCTCGCCGAGCGGCTGGCCACCATGGAGCGGCAGGGCAGGCTGCTGGAGGCACAGCGGCTGCGGATGCGCACCACCTACGACATCGAGATGATGCGCCAGGTCGGGTTCTGCTCGGGCATCGAGAACTACTCCCGGCACATCGACGGCCGCGAGGCCGGGAGCCCGCCGCACACCCTGCTCGACTACTTCCCCGACGACTTCCTGTTGGTGATCGACGAGTCGCACAACACCGTCCCGCAGATCGGCGGGATGTACGAGGGCGACATGTCCCGCAAGCGCAACCTCGTCGA